>CAMLJW010000051.1 GCA_946480485.1 uncultured Streptomyces sp.
GGCGGAGTCGCACGGCCGCGTGATGGTGGTCGAGTGCATGGGCCGGCACGCCGGCTGGATCGCCGCCTTCGCCGGCGTTGCCGGGGCGGCGGAGGGGATCCTCGTCCCCGAGCGAGCGGTCGAACTCCGTGAGGCCGTTCCACAGGTCCCGCTCCTCGGCCGGCTCGTCGACACCGCCGAACGCGAGGACCAGCTTCCCGTACCATTTGTCCCAGTCGTCCGGGCGCAGCACGCGCAAGTCAGTCGTCATGTGCCATGCCTACCAGGGCAATCCAGGCTGAACGAGCGCATTTATCTCGGCGTGGTCGGTCCGGCCCCTCCGGCCGTGGGATCCTCGGGGATCGGGCGTTTCTGTGACTTCGGTCCTCGGACGGGGGACAAGTGGGACCTCCCGTGCCAAGCACCTGGTCCGATGGATAGGGTCCCGAACAATGGCAGCAGGACGACAGCGGCGCGCGGAAGCCGACACCCTCACGGCCCGGTTGAAGAAGCAGGCTCACCGGGTCCGCACCGGGCTGCGCAGATCCGCCGTCGACTACTTCCGCGGGGACGGGTCGGACTGGGTCGCGCTGGCCGGTCTCCTGTTGACGATTCCGGTCATCGCGTCCATCACGCTCGCCAACTCCGTGTGGGCCTCACCGGCCGCCCTGGTCCTCCCGATCGTCGCGGGCGGGCTTGTGCTGCGGCCGGCCAGCCTGCTCGGTCTGTACGCCGTCGCGGCCACCGCGCTGATCGTCGAGTCCGTGAAGCTCGGCCCGTACACCGAGGGACCGTCCAGGGTGACTCCGGGCGTCGTCCTCGTGGTCGCGGCCTGCGGGTTCTTCGGTCTGCTCATCGCGCAGTTCCGCAGCCGGGTCGGTGTGCCGTGGCGGCGCGGCGGCACGATGCTCTTCGACCTGCGCGAACGGATCCGCGTCCAGAGCAAGTTGCCGAAGCTGCCGGTGGGCTGGCACCGGGAGATGGCGTTGCGGCCGGCGGGCGGTCAGTCGTTCTCGGGTGACTTCGTCGTCGCGGCCCGTACGAACGGGGGCCGCACCCTGGAGGTCGTCCTGACGGACGTGTCGGGCAAGGGCATGGACGCGGGTTCGCGTGCGCTGCTGCTGTCGGGCGCCTTCGGCGGCCTCCTCGGCTCGCTCCCACCTCACGCGTTCCTGCCCGCGGCCAACGGTTACCTCCTCCGCCAGGACTGGGACGAGGGGTTCGCGACCTCGATCCACCTCGTTCTGGACCTGGACTCGGGTGACTACGAACTCTTCTCGGCCGGGCACCCTCCGGGGCTCCAGCTCAGCGCGGGGAACGGCCGCTGGGAGGAGAAGACCGCGGAGGGCCCGCTGCTCGGTGTCTACGACGGCGCCCAGTTCGACGCCGTGAAGGGTTGCCTCCGTCCCGGTGACGTCCTGATGCTCTTCACGGACGGCCTCGTCGAAACCTCCGACCGCGACATCGTCGAGGGCATAGACCGCCTCACCGGTGAAGCCGACCGTTACGTGGCCGGTGGCTTCCACGGCGCAGCCTGGCACCTCATCGAAGCGGTCGCCCGCGACGTGAACGACGACCGCGCCCTCCTGCTGATCTGCCGAGAGGGGGCCTCGGGGCCGGTCACACTGTGAGGGCCCGGGGCTCGGGTGCTGTCCGCGGGTGCTGTCCGCGGGTGGTGATCCGCGGGCGGGCCCAATGGAGTTCGTCCACCCCCGAATCGGCGGCCGGCCTCAGGGTCGTGGCAGGTCGGACTGTGCGGCGTACGGCGGCAGTACGGCCGCGGCGGCTCCGCCGTCCACGCCTGGTGGCGTCGACCCTCGCCCTCCCAGGGACGGCAGCGACGGTACCCGTCCGGCGGGCGATACCCGCCACACTCTACGCATGACCCAGAACGCACCGCGAGTGACCGAGAACCAGCTGCTGACCCTCATCGAGGTCGAGGTCCTGGCCCGCAATGCGCACGCCGCCCAGACCGACAAGGCGGGCCGGCCGTACGCCGAGCACCTCCAGGCCGTGGCGGACGGAGTGCGGGCCCGTGGCGGCGACGACGAGCAGATCGCCGCGGCCTGGCTGCACGACGCCGTCGAGGACGAGGCCGTCTCAGAGGAGTGGCTGCGCGAGGCCGCACTGACCGGGCGTACGAAGAACATCGTGCTGGCCGTCACCAAACGGGCGGGCGAGTCACCACAGGCGTACGCCAAGCGCATCCTGGCCACTGAAGGGGCCCTGCTGGTGAAGGAGTCGGACCTGGCTCACAACGCGGACCCGTCCAGGCTGGCGGTCCTGGACGGGCCCACGCGGTCCAGGCTGACCCAGAAATACACGCGCATGCGCGAACTTTTGGGCCTTGACCAGGGGGTGTTGTGAAAGTCCCGCACAGCACCCGGGGCCCGGTGCGTGCTCTCGGTGTGCCGGCCGCCAGGGGGTCTGCGGCGGATCAGGCCTTGGCTCTGGCCTTGGCCCGGTCGCGGGCGAGTTCGGCGGCGTCCCGCTTGAACGCCCACTCCATCTTCGGCTCCATCGCGAAGCGGAAGACACGCTGGACGGGTGGGGTGCACAGCAGGGTGATCACCGAGGCCGCGACCAGGGTGACGAAGATTTCGCCGAGCGGCTGGTGCAGCCATGTGTAGTCGTCGTACCAGCCCCAGAAGCGGGAGCCCTTGGCGAGAAAGCCGTGCAGCAGATAGCCGTAGAGCGTGCCCGCTCCGAGCACCGTGAACCACATCTTGCGGCGCGGCACCCAGGAGAAGAAGCAGGCGGTGAGGACCAGCGAGCAGCCGAAGAGCGCGAGCGTCATCACGGCACCGGCCCACCACGGGAAGCCCAACTCCTGGGCGCTGTCCCGGTGGTAGAACCAGGCGGAGCTCATCCGCGGTCCCACCCAGTACGCCACCACCAGCGCGCACGCGAACGTCGGCACCGACAGGATCCTGACTTCGCGGCGCCGCATCAGCCGGAAGTGCTCGGGCTTCATGAACAGGCCGACGACGAAGAACGGGAGGAACTGCAGGACGCGCTGCAGATCCAGGTCGTCGCCGATGTCGGGCGATACGGAGGCGAGGATTGCGATGGCGAGCGCGAGCGGCACGGGCCAGCGGACGACCTTCCACAGCGGGGTCGTCAGCCGCCACACGAACAGTGCGACCAGGAACCAGGTGAGGTACCAGGGGTCGAGCAGGCTGATCGGATGGCTCGGATCGTCGTCTCCCACCTTCTTGAACAGGGAGTACGCGACTTCGAAGAGGACGTACGGAACGATGACGCCCGTCACCAGCCGCTGGAGCCGGTCGGCGCGCATGTCGAAGGTGCGCGAGAAGTAGCCGGAGATGAGGACGAAGGCCGGCATGTGGAAGGTGTAGACGACCATGTAGAGCGCTTCGGCGCTGCGGCTGTGGTCGGTCAGTGGTTCCCAGGCGTGGCCCATCGCGACGAGCACGATGGCCAGGTACTTGGCGTTGTCGAAGAACGCGTCGCGCTGCTTGGCCGGTTTGGCTCCCGGCCCGGCAGGAGCGGTGCCCGTGTGTGTGCCCGCCTGCGGGATCTGCTGGGGTCGCGGGCTCGGTGCTCCCGGCGTCGACGTCTGCGTCGGCGGGAGTGGCGCCCTTAGTCGGCCGTGTGGGTAAAGCGAGTTCGTCACAGACCCTCCCACCAGGAACTGGGGGAGACGATCCGGGACCTCACTGCGCGTGCGCGGGAGGAGGCAGCGTGGAACATCCAAGGAACCTTAGCGGCGCGGGTGGGATTTTGTAAAAGCGTTCGGACTCCTACCGGACTATCCACATGCTTATCACCGCCGTCGGTATGGGATTTGGGGAAGTCGACATAGTGATGCACATGTCGATTGGCAGGTCACATGTGACCGTTACATCCTCATTCATTCCGACTAAATTGTGCATAACGCCCGCAGGCGACTCTGGTGAAATGTCCGGTTGATGGGCTTATAGTGCCCGTTCATTGAGGCATTCGATGTGCCTCCGACAATAATCCGGAATATCTGCGAACAGGAAGTGTGGACACGGAAACGACCCGCTCGAATTTCACGTCGCGGGGTGGCTCCAATTACCGTACCGGTCCCCGTGGTTGGACCCGCGGTTCCTCTCCGCCGAGGAGTGCGGCGCGGCGGCGGCTGGTGCGGTTCCGGCGAGAACCATGGCCCACGATGCCTCACCCGCCGCATACCGAGGGCCGGTTGGTGGCACGATGGCTCTGGCGGGGGTGTGCGGGGTTGCACCCTCGGGCCGGGAGAGTGGACCGACCGTAGGGTGTGATCAGTTGTGGCCATTTCGCTGTCAGTGGTGCTGTTGCTGGCGATCGTCCTGGTGGTGTTTATCCGGGGGGGATCGCTCAAGGCGGGTCCGGCGGTCGTAGCTGTGCTCTTCGGCTTCTTCCTTGCCTCGACCGGCATGGCGGACGACATCCAGCGGTTCCTCAACTCGATAGCCGAGAGCATCGGCTCGATCCGGTTCTGAGCGGGACCCGGATCTGAGGTCTGACGGCCAGGTGCCAGACGGCCACGCTGCGGGGACAGGCTGTGGCGACACAGCGCACAAGGACGCACCGTCACGGTGGGTCTCGACTCCCGCCGCCAGCAGCATGGCGCCGGTTACCGGGCCCATCAGGTCGAGGAGGAGGTCCGCCTGCTCCGCGATCTTCGGAAGGTTGACCACGTCTTGATCGTGACATGACCGGCGGACCGAACAGAACTGCCGGAAACGATCAGGGCCAGGCAGAGGATCGAACCTCTGACCTGGCCCTGAGTCGTTCAGAGCGGGCGACGGGAATCGAACCCGCGTAGCTAGTTTGGAAGACTAGGGCTCTACCATTGAGCTACGCCCGCACAGGACGCGCCGCAGGTCAGTGGACCGCGCGGCACGCAAGCATCGTAGCGGGTCGGGGGCCGTCGCCGCACACCCGTTCCGCGCCCCAGGAAGAGCTTGTGAAATGTCGGTGCCGCACTCCGTGCGGGGCATGTACCCTACGTGTCGCACCGAACGGGGTGTGGCGCAGCTTGGTAGCGCGTCCGCTTTGGGAGCGGAAGGCCGTGGGTTCAAATCCCGCCACCCCGACCATCAGCCGGAACCGGACGGGGATCCTCGGGATCCCCGCGAGCCCCGGGATCGCAAGATCGTCTTTTGGGGCGTGTACCGCCTGCGGTTACTATGCAAGCTGCGCGCCCGTGTGTCTGCACTGTTACGCCTCTCAAGGGCCGCGAATCCCGCTGAGGCTCCGCCGCACCCGGCAGAGGCCGACAGCAGAACCCAAGAAGTCAGCCACAAGGAGACCGAACCGTGAAGAGCGCCGTGGAGACCCTGAACCCGACCCGGGTTCGGCTCACTGTCGAGGTGCCCTTCGAGGAGCTCAAGGGCAGCCTCGACGCGGCGTACAAGAAGATCAACCAGCAGGTCACGGTGAAGGGCTTCCGGAAGGGCAAGGTTCCGGCGCGCGTCATCGACCAGCGGTTCGGTCGCGGTGCGGTTCTGGAGGAGGCGGTCAACGACGCGCTTCCGAAGTTCTACACCGACGCCGTCACCGATGCCGAGCTGAACGTCCTCGGCCAGCCCGAGGTCGACATCACGGAGCTGAAGGACGGCGAGACGCTGAACTTCACCGCCGAGGTCGACATCCGCCCGACCATCGAGATCCCGGACTACTCCGGCATCGAGGTCGAGGTCGACGCCGTGGAGGTCACCGAAGAGGACGTCGAGAAGGCCGTCACCGAACTGCGCGAGCGCTTCGCTTCGACCTCCCCGGTCGAGCGGGCCGCCGAGGACGGCGACGTCGTGACGATCGACCTGGAGGCCAAGGTCGACGGCGATGTCCTCGAGGACGGCGTCGCCTCCGGCATCTCCTACACCATCGGCTCGGGCGAGCTGCTCGACGGTATCGATGACGCCGTGAAGGGCCTGGAGGCCGGTGGCGAGGCCACCTTCACCTCCGAGCTCAAGGGCGGCTCGGCGGCCGGCAAGGAGGCCGAGGTCACCGTCAAGGTCACCCAGGTCGCCGCGCGTGAACTCCCCGAGCTGGACGACGACTTCGCGCAGCTCGCCTCCGAGTTCGACACCCTCGACGAGCTGAAGGCCGACAGCCGCAAGCGCCTCGAGAACACGAAGGAGTACGACCAGGCCACGCAGGCCCAGGAGCGCGTCCTGGAGAAGCTGCTCGAGCTGGTCGAGGTGCCCATCCCGGAGAAGCTCCTCGAGGACGAGATCAACACCCGTAAGCACAACCTCGAGCACCACCAGCTCGGCAAGATGGGACTCGACATCGAGAAGTACCTGGAGATCCAGGGCAAGACGGCCGAGGAGTTCGACACCGAGACGCGCGAGGCCGCGATCAAGGGCATCAAGACCCAGTTCGTCCTCGACGAGCTGGTCAACAAGGAGAAGCTGAACGTCAGCCAGGAGGAGCTCACCGAGCACCTCATGCGCCGCGCCGCCACCTCCGGCATGTCCCCCGACCAGTTCGCCCAGGCGGTCGTCGAGGGTGGCCAGGTCCCGATGCTCGTCGGCGAGGTCGCCCGCGGCAAGGCCCTCGCGGTCGTCGTCGAGGCCGCCACGGTCAAGGACACGAACGGCGAGGTCGTCGACCTGGACGACGAAGAGGCCGAGACGGCGACCGAGGCTGCGGACGGCTCCACCGAGGCCGCCGAGGCCACCGAGGAGAAGCCCGAGGCCTGAGAACCTCGGACTCGCCTGAGCCACGTAGAACGGGCCCCGGGACGCGCTCAAGCGTTCCGGGGCCCGTCGCTGTCGCTGCCGCTGCTGTGGCTATGGCTGGGTGGGTGGCTCGGGGCCGTGCCGCAACGCGGGGGCTTGCGCCCCGTCAGGGGCGCGGCGCTGCGACATGTGCGCTCCGCCGCGTGGGCGCGGCCGGCCGAGGACGACCCGCAGCCGAGATACGACTCTGGGGGTGTGGGGGCGCAGCCCCGCGCGTGCGGCGGCACCCCGTGCCCCGGGCGCCTGGAACACGCTGAACCCAGCCGAGCGACCTGCGCTCACAGCGAACAGTCGAGGAACCGGGATGGCACCCGCCTGCCTGCGCGTTAGGGTCCATGAGTACGAGGGCAGGGGAGTTCCCCGGAGCCGCCCGACGCGGCGCGCACAGGGGTCCCACGCCCCGGCAGAACACGTGAGACGGCCCGGCGCCGTCGTAAGACGAGCAGGTGGATACGTGACGAATCTGATGCCTTCAGCCGCCGGCGAGCCCTCCATCGGTGGTGGCCTCGGCGACCAGGTCTACAACCGGCTGCTCGGCGAGCGGATCATCTTCCTCGGCCAGCCGGTCGACGACGACATCGCAAACAAGATCACCGCACAGTTGCTGCTCCTTGCCGCCGACCCGGACAAGGACATCTTCCTGTACATCAACAGCCCCGGCGGATCGATCACGGCCGGTATGGCGATCTACGACACCATGCAGTACATCCAGAACGACGTGGTGACCATCGCCATGGGCATGGCTGCCTCCATGGGCCAGTTCCTGCTGAGCGCGGGCACCCCGGGCAAGCGCTTCGCGCTGCCGAACGCCGAGATCCTGATCCACCAGCCCTCGGCCGGTCTCGCCGGCTCCGCGTCGGACATCAAGATCCACGCCGAGCGGCTGCTGCACACCAAGAAGCGGATGGCGGAGCTGACCGCCTTCCACACCGGCCAGACCGTGGACCAGGTCACCCGCGACTCGGACCGGGACCGCTGGTTCGACCCGATCGAGGCCAAGGAGTACGGCCTCATCGACGACATCATGCCCACCGCTGCCGGCATGCCGGGCGGCGGCGGCACCGGGGCGGCCTAGGCCGACGCGCGGCCCACAGGCAGCCACCCCAGCCGTCGGGCACCAACGCGCAGCCGACGAAGCCCTCCGAGCCCCCAGCCGACCGCCTCAGCCCTTTACAGGCTCTCCAGGAGACACAGTGAACGACTTCCCCGGCAGCGGCCTCTACGCCCGCACGCAGGCCGAGTACACCGGCCCTCGCGCGGAGTCCCGCTACGTCATCCCGCGCTTCGTCGAGCGCACCTCCCAGGGCGTGCGCGAGTACGACCCGTACGCGAAGCTCTTCGAGGAGCGCGTGATCTTCCTCGGCGTGCAGATCGACGACGCCTCGGCCAACGACGTCATGGCGCAGCTGTTGTGCCTGGAGTCGATGGACCCCGACCGTGACATCTCGGTCTACATCAACAGCCCCGGCGGCTCCTTCACGGCGCTCACGGCCATCTACGACACGATGCAGTTCGTGAAGCCGGACATCCAGACGGTCTGCATGGGCCAGGCCGCCTCCGCCGCCGCGGTCCTGCTCGCCGCGGGTACGGCTGGTAAGCGCATGGCCCTCCCCAACGCCCGCGTGCTGATCCACCAGCCCTACAGTGAGACGGGCCGCGGACAGGTCTCCGACCTGGAGATCGCGGCGAACGAAATCCTGCGGATGCGCTCACAGCTGGAGGAGATGCTGGCCAAGCACTCCACCACGCCGATCGAGAGGATCCGCGAGGACATCGAGCGTGACAAGATCCTCACCGCAGAGGACGCGCTCTCGTACGGCCTGATCGACCAGATCGTTTCGACCCGGAAGTTGAACAACGCGGCGGTTGCGTGACGTAGCGCTGTATCGTCAGCCGCTCCTTGGCGCGGTTCACGACAAAGTGAACCGCGCCAAGGGGGGCCCGAACGGGGGGCTCGGCAAGGTACCGTCGGACATAAGGCAGCACCAGGAGCCGCTGGAACCAGGCGTCTCCCAGGCGAAGGGGAAGCACACCGTGGCACGCATCGGTGACGGCGGCGATCTGCTCAAGTGCTCGTTCTGTGGCAAGAGCCAGAAGCAGGTCAAGAAGCTCATCGCAGGCCCTGGTGTGTACATCTGCGACGAGTGCATCGATCTCTGCAACGAGATCATCGAGGAAGAACTCGCCGAGACGAGCGAGGTGAGGTGGGAGGAACTCCCCAAGCCCCGCGAGATCTACGAGTTCCTCGAGGGGTACGTCGTCGGCCAGGAGTGCGCGAAGAAGGCCCTCTCCGTCGCGGTGTACAACCACTACAAGCGGGTCCAGGCCAGTGAGAACGGCGGGGGGCAAAACCGCGACGACGGCATCGAGTTGGCGAAGTCGAACATCCTGCTCCTCGGCCCCACGGGCTCCGGCAAGACACTGCTCGCCCAGACACTGGCGCGCATGCTGAACGTCCCCTTCGCCATCGCCGACGCGACGGCGCTGACGGAGGCGGGGTATGTGGGCGAGGACGTCGAGAACATCCTGTTGAAGCTGATCCAGGCGGCGGACTACGACGTCAAGAAGGCCGAGACCGGAATCATCTACATCGACGAGATCGACAAGGTGGCTCGTAAAAGCGAGAACCCGTCGATCACGAGGGATGTGAGCGGTGAGGGTGTCCAGCAGGCGCTGTTGAAGATTCTCGAGGGCACGACCGCCTCCGTGCCGCCCCAGGGCGGGCGCAAGCACCCCCACCAGGAGTTCATCCAAATCGACACGACGAACGTCCTGTTCATCGTGGGCGGTGCCTTCGCTGGCCTGGAGAAGATCATCGAGTCCCGCGCGGGTGCGAAGGGCATCGGCTTCGGCGCGACGATCCGCTCGAAGCGCGAGCTGGAGGAGAAGGACCAGTTCGAGGACGTCATGCCCGAGGACCTGGTCAAGTTCGGCATGATCCCGGAGTTCATCGGCCGCCTCCCAGTGATCACTTCGGTCCACAACCTCGACCGCGAGGCCCTGCTCCAGATCCTCGTCGAACCGCGCAACGCGCTCGTGAAGCAGTACCAGCGCCTCTTCGAACTCGACGGCGTGGAGCTGGACTTCGAGCGCGAGGCTCTCGAAGCCATCGCCGACCAGGCCATTCTCCGCCAGACCGGCGCCCGCGGCCTGCGCGCCATCATGGAAGAGGTCCTGCAGTCGGTGATGTACGAGGTCCCGTCCCGCAAGGACGTCGGCCGAGTCGTCATCACGCCGGACGTCGTCCTCTCGAACGTGAACCCGACCCTGATCCCGCGCGACGCCCGCGGGCGTGGCTCGGGGGAGCAGAAGACGGCGTAGACGCCACGCACAAAAAGGGAAAAGAAGGGGCGCCCAGCGGACTTGGCCGGGCGCCCCTTTCTTCTTGGCCGCCGACGTCAGGCAGGTTCTGATCCAGCCCGAAACGCAGAACAGGCCCTGGCCGAGCTCACTTCGCGACGCGGACGTCCTTGCGGAGCTTTGTGGTGATGTCCACCGCCACGTCCTTCGTGACGCCCTGGGTGGCGTCGCCGGGGGAGACCATGGCGATCGTGCTGTAGTCGGCCCACGCGCAGAACCAGTCGATCTTCTCCTCCTTGGTGAGCTGGTTCTCGCCCTTGGCGGCCTGGCACCGCATGACCGCGCCGTCGAGGTCGGCCTCCACAGGCTCACCGACCAGCTCGCCCTTGGACTCGCTGCCGCTCGAAGAGCCCTCCTGCGACTCCTTCTTGAAGGTGGCGAAGAACTTGTCCAGGACCGCCTCGGGGTCCGCGATCTCGCCGTAGCCGCCGACGAACGTGATGCCCTTGGCCGTCGCGAGTTGGCTCTGGTCCGGCGCCGAGGTGGGGTCCTCGGGGTCGTAGCCGCTCAGGTCGGCGGTCGTGTAAAGACCGGCGACGGACTTGCCGTTCCTGACTCCGCTCTTTTCCAGATCCTTCGCCGTGTTCGCGTCCTCGCCCGCACCCGCGCCGTCTTTGGTGGCCCGGTTGTAGTCACTGAGCACGGTCGCCGGCGTCGTCAAGATGTGCGCGCCGTCGTCCTCCAGACCACTGCCCGCGCCACCCCCGCCGAGTACGAAGTACGCCCCCACGCCGAGCGCGGCCACGACCGCCACCGCACCGATGATGATCCCCGCATTCTTCTTGCCGCCGCCGGGAGCGGGCGGCTGCGGAACTCCGTAGGGCTGCGGCTGCTGGCCGTAGCCGGGTTGGGGCGGGGCTCCGGGAGGGGTCTGCTGGGGGTACCCGTAGCCCGGCTGCTGCGGAGGCGCCTGCTGCGGGTGGCCGTAGCCGGGCTGCGGGGCCTGCGGCTGCTGGCCGTAAGGGCCCGGCCCGCCCGGCTGTCCATACGGTCCGGGCTGCTGGGGCTGCCCGCCGTACGGGCCCGGCTGGTTGTAGCTCATTTCTGGGTTCCCCTCCAGATGCTTATGCGTCTCGAACATCCTGGCGTAAGGAGCGCGCACGGGGAGCACCGGGGTCTCACCGTTACCAAACCATCGGGTTTCAGGACGGGTCCGTAACACCTCTAAACTGGGCCCGTGACCGACAACGCTCAGCAGCAGCCGCCAGCCAACACCCCCGAACTGCCGACCCAGTACGCGCCGGCCGAGGTAGAGGGGAAGCTGTACGAGCGCTGGGTGGACAAGGGTTACTTCGCCGCCGACGCGAAGAGCGACAAGACCCCGTACACCATCGTCATCCCGCCGCCGAACGTGACCGGCTCGCTCCACCTCGGGCACGCCTTCCAGCACACGCTCATGGACGCGCTCACGCGGCGTAAGCGCATGCAGGGGTATGAGGCCCTGTGGCTGCCCGGCATGGACCACGCCGGTATCGCCACGCAGAACAAGGTCGAGCAGCAGCTCGGCGAGGAAGGCAAGTCGCGGCACGACCTGGGACGCGAGGAGTTCGTCGAGCGCGTCTGGCAGTGGAAGGAAGAGTACGGCGGCAGGATCCTCGGCCAGATGCGGCGGCTCGGTGACGGCGTCGACTGGAGCCGTGAGCGGTTCACCATGGACGAGGGGCTGTCCCGCGCCGTCCAGACCATCTTCAAGAAGCTGTACGAAGATGAGTTGATCTATCGCGCCGAGCGCATCATCAACTGGTGCCCGCGCTGCCTCACGGCCATCTCGGACATCGAGGTCGAGTACCAGGACGACGACGGCGAGCTCGTCTCCATCAAGTACGGGGAGGGCGACGAGACCCTTGTCGTCGCGACCACCCGTGCCGAGACCATGCTCGGTGACACCGCTGTCGCCGTCCACCCCGATGACGAGCGCTACCAGCACCTGATCGGGAAGAGGATCAAGCTGCCTCTCACCGACCGCTCCATCCCCGTCGTCGCGGACACGCACGTCGACCCCGAGTTCGGCACGGGTGCCGTCAAGGTCACCCCGGCCCACGACCCCAACGACTTCGCCATCGGCCAGCGCCACAACCTGGAGTCGATCACGGTCATGGACGAGCGGGCGGTCATCACCGCCCACGGTCCGTTCCAGGGACTCGACCGGTTCGAGGCACGCAGCGCCATCGTCGGCGCGCTGCGCTCGCAGGGCCGGATCGTCGCCGAGAAGCGCCCGTACGTCCACTCGGTCGGCCACTGCTCGCGCTGCAAGACCACCATCGAGCCGCGGCTGTCCATGCAGTGGTGGGTCAAGGTCGGTCCGCTCGCGCAGGCGGCGGGGGACGCCGTCCGTGACGGACGGGTCAAGATCCACCCCGAGGACATGTCGAAGCGCTACTTCGACTGGGTCGACAACATGCACGACTGGTGCATTTCGCGCCAGTTGTGGTGGGGCCACCGGATTCCGGTCTGGTACGGGCCGGACGGCGAGGTCCGCTGCGTCGGCCCCGACGAGCAGCCGCCCAGCGGTGACGGCTGGAGCCAGGACACCGACGTCCTCGACACCTGGTTCTCCTCCGGCCTGTGGCCGTTCTCCACGCTCGGCTGGCCTGAACAGACCCCGGACCTGCGGAAGTTCTACTCGACGGACGTCCTGCTGACCGGCCACGACATCATCTTCTTCTGGGTCGCCCGGATGATGATGTTCGGTCTCTACGCGATGGACGGCGAGGTCCCGTTCAAGACCATCGCCCTGACCGGCCTGGTCCGTGACGAGCGCGGCAAGAAGATGTCGAAGTCGTTCGGCAACGTGGTCGACCCCCTGGACTGGATGGACAGGTACGGCTCCGACGCCGTCCGCTTCACCCTGGCCCGCGGCGCCAACCCCGGTACGGACGTGCCGATCGGCGAGGACTGGGTCCAGGCGTCCCGGAACTTCGCCAACAAGATCTGGAACGCGACCCGGTTCGCCCTGATGAACGGCGCCACGGTCGAGGGCCCGCTCCCGGACCCGTCCCAGATGTCGGCGACGGACCGGTGGATCCTGTCCCGCCTCAACAAGACAGTCGTCGAAGTCGACGCCTTCTACGACGACTTCCAGTTCGCCAAGCTCTCCGACGCCCTCTACCACTTCGCGTGGGACGAGGTCTTCGACTGGTACGTCGAACTGTCCAAGACCACGTTCAACGCGGGCGGCCCGGCGGCCGACGTCAGCAAGCGGGTCCTCGGTGAGGTCCTGGACGTCACGCTGAAGCTGCTGCACCCGGTCGTCCCCTTCGTCACGGAGACGCTCTGGACCACCCTTGCGGGCGGTGAATCCGTCGTGATCGCCGAGTGGCCCGACGACAGCGGCTTCCGTGACACCGGCGCCGAGCGGGAGATCGAGACGCTCCAGCAGGTCATCACGGAGGTCCGCCGCTTCCGCGCCGACCAGGGCCTCCAGCCCGGCCAGCGTGTCCCGGCCCGCCTCACCCTCGACGGGACCGCCCTGGCCCCGCACGAGGCTGCCATCCGCCAGCTGCTGCGCCTCCAGCCGGAGGGTGAGGGCTTCGCGGCGACGGCGACGCTGCCGGTCGCGGGCGCGACGGTCGCGCTGGACCTCTCCGGCACGATCGACGTGGCGGCGGAGCGCAAGCGGCTCGCGAAGGATCTGGCCGCTGCCGAGAAGGAGAAGGCCCAGGCGAACGCCAAGCTCGGCAACGAGGCGTTCCTCGCCAAGGCCCCGGACCACGTCGTGGAGAAGATCCGCACGCGGCTCGCCAAGGCGGACGAGGACATCGCGCGCATTCTGGCGCAGCTTGAGCGCCTGCCGGTGGGCTAGTTCCAGGGTCTGTCGGGAGTTTCCTGCCCGCCCTCCGGGCGGACGACGGCAAACTCCCGACAGGCCCTGGCCGGGGGCTGGTCGGCCGTTCTGCAGCGCCTTGGCCCTGCTTGGGGTTGTGGTGGGTGGGTCGATGCTGTCCCCGGGGCTCCCCCCCAACGCCCCGTATCGGTTTGGAGGCTCGTCCGCAGCTCCCCGGGGTCTCGGCTTCGGTCGAGCAGGGGGACGGGGACCTCTGACAGGCTGACTGATGCCGGGCCGGAATGATTGATGCCGGCCCCACGGGCGGGCACCCAGATCCTTGTCAGTCGGTCTCCGTAGACTGGGGCTCGTGAGTGAGCTCCCCCCGCACGACAGCAGCGAGTCCGACCCGTTCGACGAGATCGTCGAGGCGGAGACGGACCGTGACCCCGACCTCGCGGTGATCGAGGCCGGCAGCCGCACCCTGCGCACCCAGGGCGGTCCGCCGCGTGCCGACGTCCCCGCGCGTCCGGCCGACCCCGAAACCGACAAGGCGTTGCGCGAGGTCGAGGCCGAGCTGGCCACGCGCTGGGGCGAGACGAAGCTGGAGCCGTCCGTCGCCCGGATCGCCGCGCTGATGGACGTACTGGGTGAGCCGCAGCGCTCGTATCCCTCGATCCACATCACGGGGACGAACGGCAAGACGTCCACGGCCCGCATGATCGAGGCGCTCCTCGGCGCCTTCGAGCTGCGCACCGGGCGGTACACATCGCCGCACGTCCAGTCGATCACCGAGCGGATCAGCCTGGACGGCGCGCCGATGGACGCCGAGCGCTTCATCGAGACCTACCACGACATCAAGCCGTACGTGGAGATGGTGGACGCCCAGCAGGAGTTCCGGCTCTCCTTCTTCGAGGTCCTGACCGGCATGGCGTACGCAGCCTTCGCGGACGCGCCGGTCGACGTGGCCGTGGTGGAAGTGGGGATGGGCGGCAGCTGGGACGCGACGAACGTGATCGATGCCGATGTCGCCGTCGTCACCCCCATCGACCTGGACCACACGGACCGGCTCGGCGCCACGCCGGGCGAGATCGCCACTGAGAAGGCGGGCGTCGTCAAGCAGGGCGCGACGGTCATCCTTGCCCAGCAGCCGGTCGACGCGGTGCAGGTGCTGCTGAAGAAGGCCGTCGAGGTCGATGCGACGGTCGCCCGTGAAGGGCTGGAGTTCGGAGTCGTCGCGCGGCAGGTCGCTGTCGGCGGGCAGCTGCTGACGCTGCGCGGGCTCGGCGGGGAGTACGAAGAGCTGTTCCTGCCGCTGCACGGGGCGTACCAGGCGCACAACGCGGCCGTGGCGCTCGCCGCCGTCGAGGCGTTCTTCGGGATCGGGTCCCAGCGGCATGAGCGGCTCGACATCGACACGGTCCGCAAGGCCTTCGCCACGGTGGCCGCACCGGGCCGCCTGGAGGTCGTGCGACGTTCACCGACCGTGGTCCTGGACGCCGCGCACAATCCGGCCGGCGCTCGGGCCACAGCCGAGGGCATCGGTGAGGTGTTCGACTTCAGCCGGCTGATCGGTGTGGTCGGCATGAGCGATGACAAGAACGTACGGGGGTTCCTTGACGCCTTCGAGCCGATCTTCGCCGAGGTCGTGATCACGCAGAACTCCAGCCATCGTGCGATGGACGCGGATGCGCTGGCCGCTCTCGCCGTCGAGGTCTTCGGTGAGGACCGCGTCCAGGTCGAGCCGCGCCTCGACGATGCTCTGGAGGCGGCGATCACGCTCGCCGAGGAGGAGGGTGAGTACGCGGGCGGCGGCGTCCTCGTCACCGGCTCCGTCATCACCGTCGGCGAGGCCCGACTGCTCCTGGGGAGGGCCTGACCTGTGCGTACGCTCTGTTCTTCGACGCTGATCGGTGAGTTCTTCGTCATCGGCTTCGCCGGACTGGTCGCCATGAAGGATCCCGGCCTGTCCATGACGACGGTCTGGACGGTCAGCGGTGTCGCGATGCTGCTGTGCGTGCTGCTGTGCGGTGTGGTGACGCGACCGGGGGGTGTCCGGCTGGGCTGGGCCCTGCAGATCGCGCTGATCGCTTCCGGGTTCGTCGTGCCGACGATGTTCTTCATGGGCGCGATCTTCGCCGCCCTGTGGTGGGCGTCCGTCCACTATGGGCGGAAGGTGGACGAGGCGAAGGCGCGGTTCGCGGCACAGACCGAGGCCGGGAACGAAACGGCGTAGGCGGCCTCGCGGGCGGTTCTTTGGAAACGTCGGGGCGTCGGCCACAGCGCTCTTGGTGAGCTGACGCTGCGTAACGCGTCCCCTGACACGCCCTGTAATCTCGATGCGCCGCACATCTTTCATCGAAGGAGCCCCACAGTGAGCCAGCGCACCCTCGTCCTTCTCAAGCCGGATGCGGTCCGTCGAGGCCTGACCGGCGAGATCATCAGCCGTATCGAGCGCAAGGCCGGCTGGCAGATCACTGCGCTGGAGCTGCGCACGCTGGACCAGGACACCCTGGAGCAGCACTACGGCGAGCACAAGGGCAAGCCCTTCTATGAGCCGCTGGTCGCTTTTATGTCCTCCGGTCCCGTTGTCGCCCTTGTCGTCGAGGGTGAGCGGGTCATCGAGGGCGTACGGGTGCTCGCGGGGCCGACCGACCCGATCGCCGCGGCCCCCGGCTCCATCCGCGGCGACTTCGGTGTGATCGTCCGGGAGAACCTCATTCACGCCTCGGATTCCGAGGAGTCCGCCGACCGCGAGCTGAAGCTCTTCTTCCCCGGCCTCGCCTGAGCCCGGCCTCGCCTGAGCCCCGGCGCGTACTGAGCCCGGGGGCGTTACCTGCGGCGTACACGCGCGGGCGCATCCGGGTGATTTCTTGACTCCTTGTCAGTTGAGGTCTGCGTCCGACCAGCGACGGCCGGATAAATCCGGCCGTCGCTGGCAGATGCGTGGTGATCAGGGGAACGCATGCCCCCAATGGCTCGTCTCCTCAAGCGAGGCGGCACATCATCTGCTGACAATGGCGAAGACCCTTGCGCGATCTTTGTGCAGGCGAGACTACGATGGAAGCCTTCACATCACAGTGCTCACCCTCGCCTACCTGAAAAGCCATCAAAAGCTCCACTTGGGAAGGCCAGACGAATCCTGATGGGGAACTCAATGTCGTTCATCGGCCGTGACATGGCTGTCGACCTCGGGACCGCCAACACGCTGGTGTACGTCAGGGGTCGCGGGATCGTACTCAACGAGCCGTCTGTCGTCGCGATCAACACCAACACCGGTGGGATCCTCGCGGTCGGCGCGGAGGCGAAGAAGATGATCGGGCGGACGCCCGGAAACATCGTCGCCGTGCGGCCGCTGAAGGACGGTGTCATCGCCGACTTCGAGATCACCGAGCGGATGCTTCGCTACTTCATTCTGAAGATCCACAAGCGGCGTTATCTCGCCCGTCCTCGGGTGGTCGTCTGTGTGCCCTCCGGGATCACGGGCGTCGAGCGGCGCGCCGTCATCGAGGCGTCGTCCCAGGCCGGCGCCCGCCAGGTGCACATCATCGAGGAGCCCATGGCCGCGGCCATCGGCTCCGGCCTGCCGGTCCACGAGGCCACGGGCAACATGGTGGTGGACATCGGCGGCGGCACCACCGAGGTTGCGGTCATCTCGCTCGGCGGAATCGTCACGGCACAGTCCATCCGTGTCGCGGGCGACGAGCTGGACAACGCGATCATCCAGCACATCAAGAAGGAGTACTCGCTCCTTCTCGGTGAGCGGACGGCCGAGCAGATCAAGATCACCATCGGCTCGGCGTACGACCTCGACGCCGACGAGCACACCGAAATCCGCGGGCGCGATCTCGTCTCCGGCCTGCCGAAGACCGTCGTCATCTCCGCGGCCGAGGTGCGGAAGGCCATTGAGGAGCCGGTCAATGCCATCGTCGACGCGGTGAAGACCACGCTCGACAAGTGTCCGCCCGAGCTCTCCGGCGACGTCATGGACCGCGGGATCGTCCTCACCGGTGGCGGCGCGCTGCTGCGCGGGCTCGACGAGCGGCTGCGGAGGGAAACCGGCATGCCGATTCACATCGCCGAGGATCCGCTGGACAGCGTGGCGCTCGGCTCCGGCAAGTGTGTCGAGGAGTTCGAGGCGCTCCAGCAGGTCCTGGACGCCCAGCCCCGACGGTAGTCATCCCACGACCCCCGCGCGGACGCTGCCGCTCCGCGCGGGGGACCGCCGACATACAGGCACGATCATTCCTACGAGGAAGGCACGGCCGCCGCACTGTGAGGGACACAC
>CAMLJW010000052.1 GCA_946480485.1 uncultured Streptomyces sp.
CGCCGACCGCGATCCGTGCGTCGATGCGGTAGCGCCCGTCGAGCGCCTGCCCGATCAACGGATCCTGAAGGGTCGTATCCACGCAGGTGAGTGTACGAGCCGACACGGTCGGCCCCACCGGTTCGGGCGAGATCGGCGCGGGACTGCAGCCGACCTGTGACGGTGCCTCGGTGCCTCGGGCGGTTCGGCCGCCGTTGCGTTCAGAAAGCCGGCCTTTCCGGGTCCAGGTGAGCCATGCCCTCCGTAGGAGATGACGCCTCGGCGAAGTGGCGCCGAGGGATGCGTCCCGCACGCCGCGCGAAGCGCCCCGCCTCCACCGCATGCTTCATGGCCTCGGCCATCAACGCCGGTTCCTGTGCCCGCGTCACGGCGGACGCGAGCATCACTCCCGCACACCCCAGCTCCATGGCGAGGGCGGCGTCGGACGCCGTGCCGGCCCCCGCGTCCAGAATGACCGGCACGCGCGCGTGCTCCACGATCAGCTGGAAGTTGTGCGGGTTGCGGATGCCGAGCCCGGAACCGATGGGAGAACCGAGCGGCATGATGGCGGCGCAGCCCACGTCCTCAAGCTTCCGTGCGAGAACGGGGTCGTCGTTCGTGTACGGCAGGACCGTGAAACCGTCGTCGACGAGAGTCTCTGCCGCGTCGAGCAGTTCGATCGGATCGGGCAGCAGCGTGCGCTCGTCGGCGATGACCTCAAGCTTGATCAGGTCGGTGTCGAGGGCCTCGCGCGCGAGGCGGGCCGTCAAAACGGCCTCGCCGGCCGTGTAGCAGCCCGCCGTGTTCGGCAGGACACGGATGCCGAGCCGGTCGAGCACGGAGAGGACCGAGCCGTGCACGGAAGCGCTTACACGCCGCATCGCGACCGTCGTGAGCTCCGTGCCGGACGCGACGAGCGAGCGCTCCAGCACGTCGAGGCTGGGCGCGCCGCCGGTGCCCATGATGAGGCGGGACGTGAAGGACGTACCGCCGAGGAGGAACGGATCGTCGGCCATGGGTCAGCCTCCTTGGACGGCGGTGAGGACTTCGACGCGGTCTCCCTCGCACAGGGATGTGCTCGGCCACTGCGCGCGCGGGACGACCGTTTCGTTGAGAGCGGCGGCGACGCCGGAGGGAGCTGTGGTGAGGTCGGCGACGAGCGTGTCAAGGGCGGTGTCCGCGGCGATCTCCTGCGGCTCACCGTTGACGAAGATGTTCATACGGGCTGCTCCGTGAGGGCCGTGCTGAAGCGCTTGGGGGTGAACGGGCGGACTTCGTCAGGGAGTTCACCGCTGGCCTGGACGTGCGCCATGGCATCGCCGGTGACGGGTGTGAGCAGTACGCCGTTGCGGTAGTGGCCGGTCGCCAGGAGAAGGCCGTCCAGCTCTGTGGGGCCGAGCAGGGGCGCGTTGTCGGGGGAGCCGGGGCGTAGTCCCGCGCGGGTCTCGGTGAGTGGGAGTTCGGTGATGCCGGGGACCAGCTCATGGGCGTCGCGCAGCAGTTCGTACACACCGCCCGCGGTCACCGTGGTGTCCCAGCCCAGCTCCTCGCTGGTCGCGCCGACGACCAGCTCGCCGCTTACGCGCGGCACCAGGTAGACCTGGCTGCCCCGGACGACGGCGCGCACGGTCCGGCTCAGCAGCGGCGGGTACCGCTTCGGCACGGTCAGCCGCAGCACCTGACCCTTCACCGGCCGTACGGGCGGCAACACCTTGTCGGGTACGCCCGCGAGCTGCCCGCTGAGGCTGCCCCCGGCGAGGACGATCTGGGGCGCGGTCAGCTCGGTGCCGTCGGCGTCGACGACTCCGGCGGCCCGGTCCCGTACCACCTTGAGGCGCTCCGCCCAGGCCCGATGGAAGGTCACTCCGGCCCGCTCGCACGCCGTGACCAGCGCCTTGGCGAGCCGCCGCGGGTCGATCTGGTGGTCGCCGTCGACCCTGAGTCCCCCACGCACGCCCGGTGCGAGCATCGGCTCCAGGCGGCGGCACTCCCGCCCGTTCAGCCACTCCGACTCTAGGCCCGACTGGCGCTGCAGGGCGTGCAGTTCACGCAGATGGGCGCGGTCGTCCGCGTCGAGCGCGACGGCGAGCGTGCCGCACTGGCGGTAGCCGAGGTCGTGGCCCGTCGCCTCGGTCAGCTCGGCGGCGAACTCCGGATAGCGGCGGGCGGATGCCAGATTGAGGCCGAGCAGGGTCTGCTCGCCGTAGTGGAGCTCGGTGACGGCGGCCAGCATCCCGGCCGCCACCTGGGCCGCTCCGCCGCCGGGCTCGGGGTCCACGAGCGCGGTGGCGAACCCGCGTTGCGCGGCCCGCCAGGCGGTCACCAGGCCGATGATCCCGCCCCCGATGACCAGGAGGTCTGATGTGCATGACGACGCGCGCGATGCGTTGGTTGTATGCGACATGGGTGTCCAGCCCCTCCCTTCGCCGGCATGACCCGGATCAGGTTCGTACGGTCGGAGGCCGTCTCAGCCTCCCTCTCAGCCCGGTGCGTCCGGGCTCCCGCGAGTATTTTCTGTGCCGGGGGTCCGGTCCGGGGTCGCCCCCGGCGGATGCAGCACGTGGGCCACCCTAGCTCTTGATCCCGTGCCCCAGTAAGGGAGGCTTTTGTCATGCCCCGATCTCTCGACGGCCTCGTCCTCGCACCGGTCGCGGACCAGGCCCCAGGTCAGGTGGGCACTCGCACCCGCTTCGCGTATCACCAGAAGGACGGCGAGATCTGGGCCGAGTACGCGGGCGGCGATGTCGTACGCGGCCATCTCGTGGGTACGCTCGCCGACGGCGGCTGACGAGTGTGCAACACCTCACTGATCGCGCCCGCTGACTGAAAAACCGTCAGGTGTCTATGGTGATCCGGTGGGCGATCAGACGCGGGAACGGAGCCGGGCAGCGCGACGGAGTGTCGTGATCGTCGGCGCGGGCATGGCCGGGGTGCAGACCGCGGTCGCCCTGCGGGAGCAGGGGTTCACCGGCGCCGTGACCCTGATCGGCGCGGAGCCGCATCAGCCGTACGACCGGCCGCCGCTCTCCAAGGCCGTCCTGCTCGGCAAGGCCGAGGGCTCCGCCTTCGACGTCGACTTCGAGGTACTGGGTGTCGAGTTGCGGCTGGGGCGGGAGGTGATGGGCGTGCGCCCGCTCGACCATGAGCTCGACACGGCCGCCGGGCCCGTGTGGTACGACGTCCTGGTCCTCGCCACCGGCGCCGAACCGATGCGCCTGCCGAGTGCGGAGGGCGTACCCGGCGTGCACCTGCTGCGCACGCTGGACGACGCCGAGCGGCTGCGGCCCGTGCTCGCCCGCCGGCACGACATCGTGGTCGTGGGGGCGGGCTGGATCGGCGCCGAGTTCGCCTCGGCGGCCCGTGAGGCGGGGTGCGCGGTGACCGTCGTCGAGGCCGCCGACCGGCCTCTCGCCGGCGCGCTGCCCGCCGAGGTGGCCGCTCCCATGGCCGCCTGGTACGCGGACAGTGGCGCGTCGCTGCGTACCCACGCGCGCGTGGACCGCGTCGAGCCCGGCGCGGTGGTACTGGACGACGGTTCGCGGCTGCCCGCGGACGCCGTCGTGGTGGGCATCGGGGCGCGGCCCGCCACGGCCTGGCTGACCGGCTCCGGGATCCAGCTCGGCGCCCATCACGAGGTGGTCGTGGACGATCACCTGCGTACCTCGGTCCCGGACGTGTACGCGGTCGGCGACTGCGCGTCCTTCCCTTCGGCAAGGTATGGCGAGCGCCTTCTGGTCCACCCCTGGGACAACGCGCTGCAGGGCCCCCGCACGGTCGCCGCGAACATCATCGGCGAGACGCCCGCCGCGTATGACCCCGTCCCGTACTTCTGGTCCGAGCAGTTCGGCCGCTTCGTCCAGTACGCGGGCCATCACGCGCGCGCGGACACCACCGTCTGGCGCGGCGACCCGACGGGCCCGGCCTGGTCGGTGTGCTGGCTCAAAGAGGGCCGGCTGGTCGCCGTCCTCGCGGTGGGGCGGCCGCGGGACCTGGCGCAGGGACGCAAGCTGATCGAGGCGGGCGTCCCGATGAACCCGGACCTCCTGTCGGACCCCTCGCGCCCCCTGAAAGCGGCGACGGCGTAACCCACGGGTCCGGCGAACGGCCCAGGTCGGACGGTTTCGACTTCCGACTGTCAGTCCGGGATGGCACGCTTGATCCCGTGACCGAGATTGACGCAAAGATCGAAGCTCTCGTCCCCGCCTGGCTCACCCTCCCCGACATCGCCGAAAAGCTCGGCGTCGAGGTGACCCGCGTACGGCAACTGGTCAAGGAGGGCCAGCTGATCGCCGTGCGCCGTGGTGAGAACCGCGCGCTGCAAGTCCCCGCCGCATTCATCGACGAGGACAAAGTCGTCAAGGGTCTGTCCGGCACCCTGACGCTGCTGAGGGACGACGGCTTCACCGACGAAGAGATGCTGGAATGGCTCTTCACCTCCGACCCGACCCTGCCCGGCACGCCCGCGCAGGCTCTGAGCGAGAATCGCGGCACGGAGGTGAAGCGCCGCGCCCAGGCGCTCGCCGTCTGACCTGAACACGCCGCCCGGCGTACGGGCCGCGCCCGATGAGGGCGGGCCCGTACGCCACCGACAACGGGGGATTCCGTATGCCCGAAACCGCCCCACGCGCGCAGCTCGCCGACGCCCGGGTCTACCTCTGCACGGACGCCCGCAAGCGCCAGGGTGACCTGGCGGAGTTCCTGGACGCGGTCCTCACGGGCGGTGTCGATGTCGTGCAGCTGCGCGACAAGGGCATGGAGGCGGCGGAGGAGCTGGAGCACCTCCAGGTGTTCGCCGAGGCCTGCGCGCGGCACGGCAAGCTGCTCGCGGTGAACGACCGCGCGGATGTCGCGCACGCCACGGGCGCCGATGTGCTGCATCTGGGCCAGGGCGACCTCCCTGTCCCCGCGGCCCGTGAGATCGTCGGCGACGAGATCCTGATCGGCCGCTCCACGCACGCCGAGCCGGAGGCGGCGGCCGCCGCCGTACAGGACGCCGTGGACTACTTCTGTACGGGCCCCTGCTGGCCGACGCCCACCAAGCCGGGCCGCCACGCGCCGGGCCTGGATCTCATTCGGTACACGGCCGCCCTCGGCACCGAGCGCCCGTGGTTCGCCATCGGCGGCATCGACCTCGGCAATCTCGACGAGGTGCTCGAAGCGGGCGCCCGCCGCCTCGTCGTCGTACGGGCGATCACGGAGGCCGACGATCCGGGGGCGGCGGCGCAGGAGTTCGCGAAGCGGCTGCGTACGGCGGTCTGAGCGGGAGGCGATCGCGGGCGGCGGTGAGGCGTGGTTGTCCCGAGGAGTGGACAACGGGCCGACAAATCGGGTAATTCGCGCCGTTGGGTTGGGAGACCGCCAGCCCCTGGCTAACCTGCGGGTATGGCCCTCGGATCTGCTTCCACCAGGACTGACCGCGCACGCACCGTGCGCGACATGCTCGCGACAGGCAAGACGACGTATTCGTTCGAGTTCTGGGCTCCCAAGACGGAGAAGGGCGAGCGGAACCTGTGGAACTCACTGCGCAGGGTCGAGGCCGTCGCCCCCAGCTTCGTCTCCGTGACCTACGGCGCGGGCGGTTCCACCCGAGCGGGCACGGTGAAGGCGACCGAGCAGATCGCCGCCGACACCACACTCACCCCGGTCGCCCACCTCACCGCGGTCAACCACTCGCTCGCGGAACTGCGCAACATCATCGGCCAGTACGCGGACGCCGGGATCCGGAACATGCTCGCCGTGCGCGGCGACCCGCCGGGCGACCCCATGGGCGACTGGATCCCGCACCCCCAGGGTCTGACCTACGCGGCCGAACTCGTCCGGCTCATCAAGGATTCGGGTGACTTCTGCGTGGGTGTCGCGGCCTTCCCCGAGATGCACCCGCGCTCCGCCGACTGGGACAGGGACGTCGCGCACTTCGTCGACAAGTGCCGGGCAGGCGCCGACTACGCGATCACGCAGATGTTCTTCCACCCCGAGTCGTATCTGCACCTGCGTGACCGGGTCGACACGGCCGGCTGCGAGACCCCGGTCATCCCCGAGGTCATGCCCGTCACCAGCGTGAAGATGCTGGAGCGGCTCCCGAAGCTCAGCAACGCCTCGTTCCCGGACGCCCTGAGACAGCGGATCCTCGCAGCAAAGGACGATCCAGCAGCTGTACGCTCCCTTGGCATTGAGTTCGCCACGGAGTTCTGCGCGAGGCTGCTGGCCGAGGGAGTCCCCGGACTGCACTTCATTACACTGAACAACTCGACCGCGACGCTGGAAATCTACGAGAATCTGGGACTGCACCACCCACAGCAGGCCTAGACCCGCCGCCACGTCGTGCGCCACACTGCGTAGCGGACACTGGGAGAGGGGCGTACATGGGCTGGACGGTCCTCTACATCGCGTTCGGTATCGTCGCGTTGTGGCTGCTCGGTGAGGTGCTGCTGCAGTACAAGGCACGGCTGCGTTGGCGGCTGCTGGCCTTCGCGGGTTTCCTCGGCGTGGTGATCGGCGTACTGATTCCGTCCGTGGTGGTCATCGGCCTGGGCGCGGCCGCCTTCGCCGTCGGGCAGACGTACGTCACGCTGTCATTCCGCAGCGGCTTCGCGGCTGGCTGGGCCGTCGCCGGCCGTCCGGGCGCCGACAAGCGCCCGAGCCTCAGTAAACGCCGACGCGGCGAGCCGGACCGCCAGGACCCGACGCTCGAGGTCTCCGACCTCCAGGAGACGGCCGGCGGAGCGCATCAGCACGAGGACTCCGGACAGGGCGACGCCTACGAGGACGAGGCATCCGTCTTCGGTCAGCGCGCCGAGACCGCTGCCGAGTCGACCGCCGTCTACGAGCCGCAGCCCCTGCCCGAGGACACCGGCCAGTACGGCGTCTACAACGACACCGCCTACGCCGCGGCCACCGACCCGGCCTACGCGTCCTCCGCCCAGCCCCAGTACTTCGGCGGCCAGAACTACGGATACGACGGCTACTCGGGCTACGACCAGCGGCAGTACGGCTACGACAACGGCCAGCAGCAGTACGCCGCCTACTCCGACCCCTACACCGGCACGCCCACGTACGGCGGTGCTGCGTACGACCCCTCCTACGACGCGTCGCAGCAGCAGTACGGGCAGCAGGGCTACATCCAGGACCAGTACGCCACCGACACCTACGGCGAGACTCCGCCGGGGGGCGTCTGGGTTCCGCAGCAGCGCACCACCGACGACCCGTACGGCGGCGAACTCCCGCCGGAGCAGCGGTATCCGTACCAGGACAACAGGAACGGGCACGGCAACGGGAACAGCAACGGCGGCGGGTACGACGAGCAGTACCGGTTCTGAGCTTCGCAAGCTGAGAGCAATCAGTGCAGGAGTGCGGCAGTACCGGTTCTGAGCCCGTCAGGGCCTCATCGCGAGCCCTGGAAGTCCCGTCCCTCCACGATCAGCCCCGCGACCAGCGCGCCCGACATACCGGCGTGTGGCAGGCCGCCGCCGGGGTGAGCCCAGCCGCCGACCGTGAACAGGCCCGGCAGGCGGGTGGTGTTGGACGGGTGCAGCAGGCGTCCGCCGGCCGCGGCCAGCGCCGGGGCCGGAACCGCGCCGCCGTCCGTGCCCGTCGCCCGCCCGATGTCCGCCGGGGTACGGACCTCATGCCACAGGAGGCGGTCTCGCAGGCCGGGTATGGCGCGCTCGGCGGTGGTGAGAACCCGCTCCACGTCCCTCTCGGTGGACTCCAGACCTGACGGCACCGTGACGGCCAGCGTGGCTGCTTCGTGGTCGTCGTTCGGCACCAGCGCGGGATCGCCGGGGCGCAGCACCGTCATGGTGGGCGCGGTCGGGAGCCCGCGTCCCAAGGAGGCCGGACGCTCGGAGCGCTCGCCGAACAACCAGTGCAGTTCGCCCTGGCGATCCGCCGTGTGCACCACCGTCCGGTGTGCCACTCCGTCCGGCCGTCCACCGCGCAGCGCCAGATGCACCGTCAGCCGGCTCGGCAACCCCCGCTGCGGCGGCACGTCGTCGGCGCCGTGCATCGCGGTCCCGGAGCTCAGTCGGCCCAGCACTGCCGGCGCGACCCCCGCCACCACGAAGTCCGCGGCGACGGCGGTCCCGTCGGCCAGCTCCACGCCCGCCGCACGGCCGTCCTTCTCGACGATCCGCCCGACGGCCGCATCGAAATGGAACTCAACCTTCCGGGCCAGGCACCGCTTGTACACGGCCCGCGCCAACTCCCGTATCCCGCCGCGCACGTACCATGTCCCGAAGGCGTGCTCCATGTACGGCAGCACGGCCGCAGCGGGGGGAGCGACGCGCGGGTCGAGGCCGAACACGAGTGCGTGGCCCTCCAGCAGGGCCGTGAGCCGAGGGTCACCCAGCTCCAGGGCCCCGACCTCCGCGAGCGTCGCCGCCGCCCGGGTCCGCAGCAGACGCCGCTGCCTGACCGCCGGATAGGGCTCACGCTCGGCGAGGACCCGCCAGTTGGGCCACAGGGGCTCTTCGAACAGCGGGCGGCGCGTGCGGTCCCAGGTCTCGCGCGCCCGCACCAGGAAGTCGCCCCACCGCTCGCCCGCGCCCTCCCCGAGAGCGGCGTCCAAGGCCGAAACGACGCCCGCGCGCGAGGCGTTGGGCAGCGAGACCTTCGTACCGTCCGCGAAGATGTGGTCCGAGGCCGGGTCCACCTGCATCAGGTCGACGCACTTCTCCAGCGGTTCCTTGCCTGTCTTGATGAACAGGTCGCGGTAGACCGCGGGCACCGGCAGCAGCCCCGGGCCCGTGTCGAAGACGAAGCCGTCACGCTCGATGACGCCAACCGCCCCGCCGTACGTCGCCGCGCGCTCGTACACCACCACCCGGTGGCCCGCGACGGCCAGCCGGGCGGCGGCCGCCAGCGCGCCCATCCCGGCGCCGATCACCGCAATCCGTGCCATGCCAGGGACTTTATCGGCTGCCACTGACAACCGGGCGCCGCGGTCAGCGGAGACCGGCAAGAGGAGTACGGGCAGGGACACGATCGTCATGAGGTGACGACGGAGTGTTCTGGGGGTGGGTACGGACAGCTGAGTATCCGTACCTAGGGAGTGAGATGAGTACGCGCGCGGATAGGCTCCGACCTGCGCGAACGACAGAGTGGAGGCACGGAAAGGGGCGCGGCTCCGGCACCGCCGACACGGGGCGGCGGAACGGGTCTCGCGCCCTTGGCCGCTCCTTCCGCCGATGAGTCGGCGGGAGCGAGGCACGGGGGACCCGGGGGGCCGTACGGGGGAGTACGGGGGAGCAACGAGTGGCGCCGGTTCGGCGCGGTCCGCGGGGGGCGCGGCCGCCCCGGACCGGCGCTCACTTGTGTCTCAGCGGCCTCCGTCGTGTCTCAGCCGCACTCGCTCACGCGCCCCTGAAGCTGCCGCGACAGCGCCGCGTAAACGTCATCCAGGGAGCGCTCCGGCTGGGACGCCTGCCAGTCCAGGGACGCGATACCAGCACCATGCCCACCAGGGCCGCCGCCGTCAGGGGGACGTCGATCTCGTCGCTCCGCTCGCCGTTCGTTTGACTGGCCCGACCCTTCGATCGAAGCGAAAGCCCAGGTCAGAACGGATTGTCAGTGGCATACCTCACGATGGGCACATACGGCCACAGTGCCGTCACACAGACGACAGGAGGTTCGTCATGGCCAGCTACCACGCAGCCGCCGCCCGTCGGCGCCGAGCCACCGACCCTGCCCCCTCACCGACCGGCCCGGCGAGCGACGTGCACCCGGTGCTCCGCCGTGCCACGGCCCCGCCCGCCGTGCTCGACCTGCTCGGTCAGGCCCACGCGGGACTCGACGAGGCGGCCCTGCAGGAAACGCCCAACGAGCGTTATGCGACGGCCCACCTCGCCGCCCTGCGCACCGCCGCCGCCGTGCTCGCCGCCCGGGGCCGCCCGGAGACCACCGCGAGGCGCCGGGCGAAGATCCGGAGCGCCTGGGAAGTGCTTCCCGAGATCGCGCCCGAACTCGCCGAGTGGAGCGCGCTGTTCGCCTCCGGTGCCCGTCGCCGTGCCCGCGCCCAGGCGGGCATACGGGGCGCGGCCAGCAGCCGCGACGCCGACGACCTGCTGCGCGACGTGGCGATGTTCCTGCGCCTCGTCGAGCGCATGCTGGTCCTGCAGCCGGTCCTGCCCCGGCCACGACAGGACGGTGGCGACCAGGTAGTGCCGGACGTACCGGACGCGGGCTGACCGGCGCCGGGGCCCGCGAGGGGCCGTCGTGTGTCCGGGTCCTGCGTGGGGCGGGTCGTTCGACCGGGGTCCGTGAGGGGGGCCGGCGTCCGCCGCGCGACCGCGGACGAGGCGCGGGGCCGGAGGCAATAGGGTTGGGAGCGCTGCACCCACCCTCGGCCGTACAGGCCGCGGGAGGTATCCCCATCGCTCCGCCGTACACCAGGCGGTGCCGCTCCGAGGAGTCAACTGCCGTGTCGGACCCGATGCGCCCCCGCGCTTCTCTCCGTACCGCCGTGGTCTGGGAGGTCCTGAAGGACGCCCTCGACCGCCGGGTCAAAGCCACGGGAGTCGCTCGACGTGCTCGACACGGGAGGCGGCAGCGGCAACTT
Source organism: uncultured Streptomyces sp. (assembly GCA_946480485.1). The sequence continues at coordinate 10,535 of CAMLJW010000052.1, forward strand.
CGCGGTGTCCGTCGCCCGCCTCGGTCACCGCGTCACCGTGGTCGACCCCAGTCCGAACGCGCTGTTCGCGCTGGAGCGCCGGGTCGCCGAGGCCGGCGTCGCCGACCGCGTGCGGGGCGTCCAGGGCGACGCCCACGGTCTCTTCGACGTGGTCGAGCGCGGCGGCTACGACGCGGTGCTGTGCCACGGCGTGCTCGAGTACGTCGACGACCCGGCCGATGGCGTGACCAACGCGGTGGGCGCGCTGCGCCCCGAGGGCGTCCTCAGCCTGCTCGCCGCGGGCCTCGGCGGCGCGGTGCTGGCGCGCGCCCTGGCCGGGCACTTCACGGAGGCCCAGCAGGCCCTCAGCGACCCGGACGGCCGTTGGGGCGAGGGCGACCCCGTGCCCCGGCGTTTCACCGCCGAGCAGCTCACCGCACTGGTTGAGGGCGCCGGACTTCGGGTGGGTGCCGTGCACGGCGTACGGATCTTCGCGGACCTGGTCCCCGGAGTCCTTGTGGACACCGAGCCGGGAGCCCTGGACGCCCTGCTCAAGCTGGAGGCCGCGGCGGCCGAGCTCGCCGCCTTCCACGCCGTGGCGACGCAGATCCATGTCCTCGGGGAGACCCGAGGAGCCGCCGCACCCTGAGCCGCCCCCTTTGTTTGCACGGCTGATCAGGGGCTCGGCTGCGGACGGAGTACGCCACAGGCCCCCCGATCGGGCGCATGGAGCCGTATGATCGAGGGAGACCGTCCGGCATGACGGGCCGGTGGCTGGGGAATCTACGCCTCAGTGGACCGGAGTGACATGGCGGTCCCGGTTGGCGAATTGGCGTAGAGGGGCGGGTTTCACGGGGGCGATTCCCTGCCTATCCTGAAAAGGACCCCCGGTCGCCCCGGCGACTGCACGAGGAGGAGGACTCCGTGCCGCTCTCGGAGCACGAGCAGCGAATGCTCGAGCAGATGGAGCGAGCGCTGTACGCCGAAGATCCCAAGTTCGCGACAGCGCTTGAGGGAAGCGGGCTGCGTACGTACACCCGGCGACGGGTCTACCAGGCGGTCGTCGGCTTCCTCGTAGGTATCGCGCTCCTCATGGCCGGAATGGTCGCACAGCAGATTTGGGTCAGTGTGGTGGGATTCCTCGTCATGCTGGGCTGCGCGGTGCTCGCCGTCACTGGTTGGCGCAAAGCCCCCAAGCCGGGTGAGCAGCCCGCCGCAGCGGGTGCACCAGGCGCTCCGTCCGCCCGCCGTCAGGGTCGGCAGCGGCGCTCCATGATGGACCGCATTGAAGAGCGCTGGCAGCGGCGTCGCGACGAACAAGGCCATTAGCCTCCGGAGGCCGAGAGCCGACACAGCAGGTAAGGGGTGACCACCGGTGGGTGGCCACCCCTTCAGAATGCCCATCTGCTCCTGCCCAGCCGCGTCCGTCGACGCAAGGTTCCCCGGCCCGGGTGCCGTTCACGCGCCAGGGGCCGTTTCACGGGGCCGTTTCCGGGTGCCGTTTCCAGGGGCCGTGCGTTCCACGGCCGCTCCCTCAGCAGCTGCTCTGCCCGGACGGTCGTCGTACCAGCGCCGTCCAGTGGGCCGATGCCCAGTTCTTGAGTGACGCCCAGCCCTCGGAGACCGCCCACGCCACCCGTACAGCCGAACGGGGGGCCAGGAGTGCCCGGAGGCGGGTGCCGCGGCTGACCGTGGCGCGCAGGCCGTCGGCCATACGGCGGACGTCGTCGGCCAGACCCGCCGTCGGCCGGGGCCGCGGGGCGTACAGGACCTGCTCCACGGCGTCGGCGATCCGGTGCACGGAGGCCTCGGCCGCCGGATCGAGGTGCCCGATCCGGACGATCCGAGCCGCCGCATTGCGGGGCGTCTGAGACAGGTCCGGCGCGATACCGAAGTCCCATGCCGTATCGGTCACCTCATGCCACGCCGCGAGCGTGTGCGCCGCCGCGTCCGCCTCGGTGCGCCCGTGCGTGCCGAGCCGCGCTGCCCGCACCCGCATCCGCCACAGCATCGGCAGCAGCGGCACCGCGAGCACAACGAGCCCCGCCAGGGTCAGCCCAAGGAACAGGAACCACGGAGGGTTGTCGTTCGTCGCTCCGAACGCCGCCTTGGGAGACTCACTGCCGCAGGACTGATCCGGCCGCCTCTCCCCCACCGAGCAGCTCGCGCTGGTCGAGGGCGAGGCGGAGGGAGCTGTCGACGCGGTCGGCGACGGCGTGTCCGGGGCGAGGCCGGTCGTGCCCGGCGTGGTCGTCCGGGTGTACTCCGGAACCGTGCCCCGGTTCGGCGTCGGCTCGAAGCGGGTCCAGCCCACACCCTCGAAGTACAGCTCGGGCCAGGCGTGCGCGTCCCGCAGCCCCACGGTCATCGTGCCGTCCGTCTGAGGCGAGCCGGGTGTGAAGCCGACCGCGACGCGGGCCGGTATGCCCAGCGTGCGGGCCATCGAGGCCATCGCGAAGGAGAAGTGGACGCAGAAGCCCTCCTTGTCTTTCAGGAAGCGTGCTATCGCCTGGGAGCCGCTGCCGACCTGCACCTGCGTGTCGTACGTGAAGCCGCCTTTTAGAGCGAACCAGTCCTGGAGCTTCACCGCACGCTCGTAGTTGTTGGCCGAACCCGCCGTGACCTCCTGGGCCGTGTCCGCGACCACCGGAGGCAGGGAGTCCGGCACCTCGGTGAACTCGTGCCGCAGCATCGGGGGAGCCTCCGGTGCCGCGGCCAGCTGCTCCGCGGTCGGCCGCACGATCAGGCTGTCCACCGTGTAGTCCAGCCCGCGGGTGGTCTGGCCGTGGTCGCCGACGAGCGCGCGCCCCACGGGCTCGTACCGCCACTTGCCGCTGATGTCCACCCTGCTGGCCGGGTAGGGCATGGGCAGCCAGTCCTGCGCGTACCAGTCCGACGCCGAGATCTTCGTCTGGATCTCGGTGCGCCGGACGCCGTTCCCGAGGCCGGGCGGTGTCGGGAAACTGTCCGGCACACCCGTGATGGAGCGCTTGGCCGGCTTCCATGCCGTGCCGTCGAACTCGTCGAGCGAGACGATCCGCAGATAGAGGTCCTGTGTCTCCTCGGAGTTGGTGCGGTAGGACATGATCTGGCGGTCCTCGTCCACGTTCAGGTTGTCGCGCAGCGAGACCAGCGGGTTCACCGCGGAGATCGTGCCGCCGCCTTCGGAGCCCGAGCCGACGCGCTTCCCCGCGTCGGCCAGCAGGCCGCCGTCGAGGGCGGGCAGGCCGAGCGGCACCACCAAGGCGATACCGAGCGCGACGGCGCCGATGCCCCGCCCCGTGCGGACCGGTGCGACAGCGCTCCCCGAGGTGTCGGGCGCCGGCGTGCGAGAGGCGCCGCCGAAGACGCGGCCCCACTGTGAGAGCCGGTCCCGGCCCTCGGCCAGCAACAGCATCAGATAGCCGGCGGCCGCCAGCACGAACCACGGCCATCCGTTGCCGTCCGAGAGGCCCGCGGCGACGGAGTACAGCGCGAGCAGCGGTAGTCCGGCCGGGGCCGCGCGGCGCAGCGTCACCGCGAGTGCGTCCACCGCGAGCCCGATCACCAGGACACCGCCGACCATCATCAGCCTGATGCCGTCCGACAGCGGCGCCGGAATCGAGTACTGCCCGACGTCGTCCGCGCCCGCCCGCAACAGCACCCCGAAGTACCGGAACGCCTCCGGACCGGGAATGATCCCGGCGACGGCGTGCTCACGGGCGAACGTCAGCGTCAGCAACGTCAGGGACACCAGCACCTGCGCCGCGATCGTCAGCGGCCGGGCCAGCGGCACCCGCCGGGCCGCCGCGCCCATGCCCGTCTGCACCGCGAGCAGGAACGCCGCCTGCAGGATCCAGGTCACCGGATCGACCAGCGGCAGCAGCGCGCACGCCGTCAGCAGCGTCGCCGTCGCGGCGCACAGCGCCAGTCGCGCGGCGCCGCTCATGAGTCACTGCCTCCTGTCGTACTTCCCGCCGACGCGACCTGTGTGCGCTGCCGGTCCGCGTCCCGCCACAGCTCGGCGAGTCCCGTGCCCGGCGGGACGGCCACGGCGGTCCAGCCCGCCTCACGCAGCATCCGAAGCCGCTCCTCGCCCTCTTCGGCGGCGGCCTCTTCGCCCACCCACGCCTCACTGTCCAGCAGAAAGGCGACCGCCCCACCGCTGCGCTGCCGCATCTTGGCGAGCACCGTCGCCTGTTCCTCGTCGAGGTCGCCGAGGAAGGCCACCAGAAGCCCCTCGTTCCCCCCGCGCAGCACGTCGTACGCCCGTGACAGGCCCGTGCCGTCGGAGTGGTCGATCACCGCGAGGGTGTCCATCATCAGACCCACCGCGTCCGCCGACTCCTGGTGGGCGCCCGCGAACCCGTCGGCCCCCTCGCCGGGCACCGCATGGCCGGTATCCGTCAACAGCCGTACCGAAAAGCCCCGCTCGAGCATGTGCACCAGCGTGGACGCGGCGCCCGACACGGCCCACTCGAAGGCCGAGTCCGGGCCCGCGCCCTCGAAGGCGATGCCCCGGGTGTCCAGGAGCACCGTGCAGCGGACCCGCTGCGGCTGCTCCTCGCGGCGCACCATCAGCTCGCCGTAGCGAGCCGTCAGGCGCCAGTGCACCCGTCGTAGGTCGTCGCCGTGGCGATACCCGCGCGGGATCACGTCATCCTCGCCGGCCAGTGCCAGCGAACGCTGCCGCCCGTCGCCGTACCCCTTCGTCTCGCCGGTCAGCCGCACCGGTGGCAGCGCCTCCACGTGCGGGATGACGGTAAGGGTGTCGTACGTCGAGAACGAGCGGGTCAGTTCGCACATCCCGAAGGGGTCGCTGAGCCGCAACTGGAGAGGGCCGAGCGGATAGCGGCCGCGCAGGTCCGAGCGCACGCGGTACGACACCTCGCGCCGGCCGCCCGCCTCCACCCGGTCCAGCACGAACCGGGGCCGCGACCCCAGCACGTACGGCACCCGGTCCTGGAGCATCAGCATTCCGGTAGGCAGCCGCGACACGTTGTCCATCCGCAGGTGGACCCGGGCCTCGGAGCCCGCGGGCACGCGCACGGGGGAGAGCCGGCGGCTGCCCGCGACCCGGTAGCGCGTGCGGTACAGCGCGGTCGTGCAGACCAGTGGCAGCACGGCCAGCAGCAGCCCGACCCGGAGCAGATCGCTCTGCCCCAGGACGTACGCGCACACCGCGGCCGCCACTCCCGCGGCAAGGAAGGAACGCCCGCGCGTGGTGAGCCCGGCGAGTGCCGTACGCAGCCCGCCCTTGTCCTCCTCGGCCTGCGTCGCGGGCGTTCCCCCGGTGGTCATCACAGCCTCCGGCGCGGCTGCTGGGCGAAGTCAAGAGCGCCTCGGCCCCTCGTCAGACCGATCCGGGACGGGGGCGCCGCGGGCACGGAAGTGTTCTGCAGGATCTCCAGGACGACCTGCTCGGATGTACGGCGGTTCAGCTGCGTCCGGGCGGTCGGCAGCAGTCGGTGGGCCAGGACCGCCACGGCGAGCCCCTGGACGTCGTCCGGCAGCGCGTAGTCCCGGCCGCTGAGCGCGGCGGAGGCCTTCGCCGCACGCAGCAGATGCAGTGTCGCGCGTGGCGACGCACCGAGTCTGAGGTCCGGGTGGGTGCGTGTGGCGGAGACCAGGTCCACCGCGTAACGCCGCACCGGGTCGGCGACGTACACCGTGCGGACCGCGTCGATGAGCTTCACGATCTCGTGCGCGTGCGCCACCGGCTGGAGGTCGTCCAGCGGTGACACGCCGCCGTGGATGTCCAGCATCTGCAACTCGGCGTCCGCGCTGGGGTAGCCGATGGAGACACGGGCCATGAAGCGGTCTCGCTGCGCCTCCGGCAACGGATACGTTCCCTCCATCTCGACCGGGTTCTGCGTCGCCATCACCATGAAGGGGGTGGGCAGCTCATACGTCTGCCCGTCGATGGTGACCTGGCGCTCCTCCATGGACTCCAGGAGCGCGGACTGCGTCTTGGGCGACGCGCGGTTGATCTCGTCGCCGATCACGATCTGTGCGAAGATCGCGCCCGGCCTGAACTCGAAGTCGCTGTGCTGCTGATCCCAGATGGACACCCCGGTGATGTCGGAGGGCAGCAGATCGGGCGTGAACTGAATACGCCGCACCGAGCAGTCGATGGACCGCGCCAGCGCCTTTGCGAGCATGGTCTTGCCGACGCCGGGCACATCCTCGATCAGAAGATGTCCCTCGGCGAGCAGTACGGTCAGCGAAAGCCGTACGACCTCAGGCTTGCCTTCGATCACTCCCTCCACCGAACTGCGGACACGCTCCACAGTGGTGGTCAGATCCGTAAGGCTCGCTTGATCGTCATGGGTCGTCACCCGGCCCTCCTCGGCCCGTTTCCTTCTCGGGCCGACGCTCTGCGATGCGGACCGGCCCACCCTCGAAACACGGACGCCACGCGCGAATGGTTCGGCGTGACGCCACACCCGCATTCTGGTTGCCGTTACCGGTTTGTGTCACTCGCCTGTGGACAAGTGGCTGTGGTATGTCGGGTCTTACGCCCTTCGGGTGGGGTCGATCTCACGCAGCAGACCGGTTTTCACATCGAACACGAAGCCGCGAACGTCGTCGGTGTGGAGAAGGAACGGAGAGGTGCGCACCCGCTGCATGGACTGCCGCACGTCCTGTTCGACGTCCCGGAAGGCCTCCACGGCCCAGGCGGGGCGCTGACCGACCTCCATCTCCAGGTCGTGCCGGAAGTCCTCGGTGAGTGACTCCAGGCCGCAGCCGGTGTGGTGGATGAGCACGACGCTGCGGGTGCCGAGCGCCCGCTGGCTGATGGTCAGGGAGCGGATCACGTCGTCGGTGACGACACCGCCCGCGTTGCGGATCGTGTGGCAGTCGCCCAGCTCCAGGCCGAGCGCGTCGTGCAGGTCGAGACGGGCGTCCATGCAGGCCACGACCGCGACCTGCAGCACGGGATGGGCATCCATGCCGGGGTCGGAGAAGGCGGCGGCGTACCGTTTGTTGGCCTCGACGAGACGGTCGGTGACAGCGCCGCCGGCCGTTATGGCGCCTTCGGGCTCGGTGGGAACGGATGCGGAAGTCGTCATATCCATGACGGTAGCCGTCACCTCCGGTACGGACCTGCTGTGAAAGAGGACAAAGAACATCAACGACGCTTGTTGTGAGCTAACCCACAAGGGCGGCGTGGGCCCGCTCGTAAGGGTGGTTCGTTCCGGTTTGGCGCTTCAGTGGAGGAGGGGGCGCGACGCGCAGGCCGGTTGATTGACCGCGAGACTCCGTGGACTAAAGTGACGCGCAGCGGGAGGCGAGACTCTCCCCGCTGGATCGTTGTCCCCGGAGGACCGGCGACATGCCGGAATCTTCCCGCGTGCGCGGCGCGTATGTATCACTCGGCCTCCTCCGCACCCGGTCGGCTGACGCTTCCGGCGCCGGCAGGCCTCCCCTTCACCGGGACACCCCCAGCGTTGGCCGGGGGAGGACGAGGACCCGGCAGTGCGTACCGCCGGGTCGGATCTGAGAGGGCCCCTTGAGCAAGAGTCGACATG
>CAMLJW010000053.1 GCA_946480485.1 uncultured Streptomyces sp.
TCAACAGATGGCGCTGGCGAGCCTGCACAGGTCGACGTGCAGCCGCGCCACGAGCAGCATGCCCGGCGTCTTGTCGCTCACGTCGTGGGAAACCATGGGCTCATCGTATCGATTCCCGGTCCGGCTCCCGGAATGTGATCTCACATACTGGATGAATTCTGGCCGAAATATGGGATCACCCAGATCAGGACGCCAGTAGCACCCCGCCAGTACGCCATTAGTACGCCATCACTACGCGTCTACCACTACGCCTCTACGATCTTGACCTCCTCCTCGGTGACCCCGCCGTCCCTGATGCGGAACGAGCGGAACTGGAACGGGCCCGCCTCGTCGGTGTCCGCCGTGGACACCAGCACGTAGTGGGCGCCGGGCTCGTTGGCGTACGAGATGTCGGTGCGGGACGGGTACGCCTCGGTCGCGGTGTGCGAGTGGTAGATGACCACGGGCTCCTCGTCGCGGTCGTCCATCTCGCGGTACAGCTTGAGCAGGTCGCCGGAGTCGAACTCGTAGAAGGTGGGCGAGCGGGCGGCGTTGAGCATCGGGATGAACCGCTCGGGGCGGCCCGAGCCGGCCGGGCCCGCGACGACGCCGCACGCCTCGTCGGGGTGGTCCTGACGCGCGTGCGCGACGATCTGGTCGACGAGGGCCTGGGTGATGGTCAGCATGTCGGTCAGGATAAGCAGAGGGCCGCCTCGTACCGAAGGGTGGTACAAGGCGGCTCGCATGCTGGACCTCGACGAGGCGAGCGCGGCTCAGCCGTTCCTGACCGACCGCGGACGCCACCCGGACCACCACGCCGATGCCCTGATCCTCACCGCCGGCAGAGCCATGCCGGCCCGGGGTCATGACGCAGGGCCCGGTCGAACACCTCAACGGACGAGTGCCTCGCAAGCGTCACGGCATGACCACGGCATGAGCGTCACTGCATGAGCGTCACTGCATGAGCGTCTCGACGAGCGTCTCCTGGAGGCCGCCCAGCCACAGGTACGCCATCACCATCGGCTTGCGGGGATCCTCGTCCGGCAGCCGGTAGAGGAGGTCGGTGTCCTCCTCGTCGACGACGTCGAGCCGGGAGCCGATCGCCAGACGCAGGTCATTGAGGGCGCCGAGCCACTGCCTGGAGTCCTCCGCGGACAGCTTGAGGACCGCGCCGCCCTCACCCTGGACCGCCAGCGCGTCCAGGGAGCGGATCACCGCGAGGGCGTTCTCGCGCTTGCCCGCGCGCAGATCGTTCTCGGTGAAGCGGCGGAACTCCGCGGAGTGGACGCGCTGCTCCTCGGCCTGCTCCGGCGAGACGGCCTCGACGTCGGGGCCGCTGTAGGCGTCCGGGAAGAGGCGCTGCAGCACCGGGTCGGAGGGCGGCTCGCTGGGGCCTTCCGAGAACAGCTCGGCGAGCGGGTCCTCGGGCGCGTTCTCCGCGGGTCCGGGGCCGATGAGCTCCAGGAGCTGAACGGCGAGCGAGCGGATGATGGAGATCTCGACCTCGTCGAGAGCGACGGCCGCGCCGCCGCCGGGGAGCGGTTCGAAGTGTCCTGGCATGGAGTGAGTTCGCTACTTCCGGTCCTGCTCGCTGTTGCCGGTCGTTTCCGGTCCTGCGGGCCCGTCGCCCGCTATCTCCGGTCCTGCTGAAGGGTGGCCCACAGACCGTAGCCGTGCATGGCCTGCACGTCGCGCTCCATCTCCTCGCGGGTCCCGCTGGAGACCACCGCACGGCCCTTGTGATGGACGTCGAGCATGAGCTTGGTGGCCTGGTCCTTGGAGTAGCCGAAGTACGACTGGAAGACGTACGTCACATAGCTCATGAGGTTGACCGGGTCGTTGTGGACGATGGTGACCCAGGGGACATCCGGCTCAGGTACGGCGGAAACCTCCTCGGCCGACTCGATCTTCTCGATCTCTAGGGGTGCGGGAGCCGTCACAACGCCCATGCTGCCACCAGTGAGGGGTACCCGGCCAAACGGACCGGAAATCGTCAGAGTGACGAGATAGGCGGTAGCATCTTTGCCATGGTGCCATCCCCGGGGGACACCCCCCGGACCCCCGGCCGGCCTAGGGGGCGCCCCACAAGTGATCGCTAGGAGACCTTGAGTGAACGCAGCGGACCCAGGGCTGCCAGAAGAAGGGCGCGAAGCGCTTTCGCACACGGCTGGTGGTGGGCGACGGGTGGGCGTGCCGTCGACAGCGCTCTTCACGGACCACTACGAGCTGACGATGCTGCAGGCCGCGCTGAAGGCCAAGACCGCCGACCGGCGCTCGGTCTTCGAGGTCTTCACGCGCCGGCTGCCGGAGGGCCGCCGGTACGGGGTCGTCGCGGGGACCGGACGGGTGCTGGACGCGGTCGAGAACTTCCGGTTCGACCCGGACATGCTCGGCTTCCTGCGCGAGCGCCGCGTCGTGGACGAGCCGACCCTCGAGTGGCTGTCCTCGTACCGCTTCGGTGGGGACGTCTGGGGTTATCCCGAGGGCGAGGTCTACTTCCCGGGCTCGCCGATTCTGCGGGTTGAGGGCTCCTTCGCGCAGTGCGTGCTCCTGGAGACCGTGATCCTGTCGATCCTCAACCACGACTCGGCCATCGCGGCCGCCGCCTCCCGGATGGCCTCTGCCGCCGGTACCCGGCCGCTGATCGAGATGGGCGCCCGGCGCACGCACGAGCTGGCCGCCGTGGCCGCCTCGCGCGCGGCGTACGTCGGCGGCTTCACGACCACCTCGGACCTGGCCGCGGGCTTCCGCTACGGCATCCCGACCGTCGGCACCAGCGCCCATGCCTTCACGTTGCTGCACGACAGCGAGCGGGACGCCTTCCAGGCCCAGGTCAACTCACTCGGCCGCGGCACGACGCTCCTCGTCGACACATACGACGTCGCCGAGGCGGTCCGGACGGCCGTCGAGATCACCGGGCCTGAGCTCGGGGCCGTACGCATCGACTCCGGTGATTTGCTGCTCGTGGCGCACCGGGTGCGGCAGCAGCTGGACGAGCTGGGCGCCACCGACACGAAGATCGTCGTGACCTCGGACCTGGACGAGTACGCGATCGCCTCGCTGGCCGCGGCACCCGTGGACGCGTACGGCGTGGGCACCCAGTTGGTGACGGGGTCCGGCCATGCGACGTGTTCGATGGTCTACAAGCTCGTGGCTCGTGCCGAGTCGGCGGATCCGAAGGCTCCGCTCATGCCGGTGGCCAAGAAGTCGACGGGCGGCAAGACGTCCATGGGCGGCCGCAAGTGGGCCGCGCGGAGGCTCGACGAGGACGGGGTCGCGGAGGCCGAGGTGATCGGCACGGGGACCGTCCCGGCGGAGCTCGCCGACCACCGGCTGCTGGTGGAGCTGATAAAGGGCGGCCAGGTCATCGCCCGCGAGTCCCTGAACGTCGTACGCGACCGGCATGCCGCGGCCCGCGCGAACCTGCCGATGTCGGCGACCCAGCTGTCCCGCGGGGAAGCGGTGATCCCGACGGAGTATGTCTGAATGCGCTCGCGTACGCCCGATGAGTGCGCGCGGGCAGGCCGACCTGAAAAGGCTCTGCCCGAAGTTCGGACCGGGGTACTCGGGGAGCGGCTTTGGCCACCTCGGCCCGGCCACGCATGAACAGGCGGTGAGCGGGAATGCAACGGCAGCGTCCACCCCATGTCCGCGGATGCCGAACGCACCCTCCCACTGTGCACGCGCACTCTCCAGGCTCGGTTCACCGGCCGGGCCCTCACCTCTCTCGCCGACCGCCTGCCGAACCGAAGGACACCGACCATGCGCCGCGCACTGATCGTCGTAGACGTGCAGAACGATTTCTGCGAGGGGGGCAGTCTCGCGGTGGCCGGGGGTGCCGACGTGGCCGCCGCGATCACGGAGCTGATCGGGCAGGCGACCCCCGGCTATCGCCATGTGGTGGCCACCAGGGACCACCACATAGCCCCAGGCAACCATTTCGCCGACCGCCCCGACTTTGTCCACTCCTGGCCCCCTCACTGCGTGGCGGGCACGGAGGGCGTGGGCTTCCATCCGAACTTCGCGCCGGCGGTCGCCTCCGGCGCGATTGACGCCGTCTTCGACAAGGGCGCGTACGCGGCGGCGTACAGCGGCTTCGAGGGCGTCGACGAGAACGGCGTCCCGCTGGCGGAATGGCTGCGCGCCCGGGAGATCACCGAGGTCGACGTGGTGGGCATCGCCACCGACCACTGCGTCCGCGCCACCGCCCTGGACGCGGCCCGCGAGGGCTTCCGTACGCACGTCCTGCTCGACCTCACAGCCGGGGTGGCCGAGGACAGCACCGAGCGGACCCTGGAGGAACTGCGCGAGGCGGGCGTGCGGCTCACCGGGAAGCCGGTCGTGTAGCCAGGTCGTCCAGGCAGGCCGCCTGATCGAGGGGGCGGTACGTTGCCCGCCGAGGCACCGGCTAGAAGCTTTGCGGGGTCGTGCTGCGGCGCATCAGGGTGCGAATCGGGTGCCACAGTTCGGCGGCGACGGCATCGCTGCCCGGTGCCGTGCGCCATACGAGGCCGTCGGGGTGGTGCAGGACCGCGGTGATCTCGTCCGGGGTCGGCGGATGGCCGTTGCCCCGCAGGTACACCGAGCGCATCCCCAGGTTACGCAGCCGCGTCAGGGCTCGGGCCCGGTTCTGGGCGTGCACGAGCACCCGGACCGCACCGGCGCCGCCGGCGGACGGGCTGGGCAGGTTCAACGCCACCACCACCGTCCCGTTCGGCAGCCTGCAGAAACCTCCTGCGCCCATGCGGTCACACCCCCGTGAAAACTGATGTCAATAAGAGAACCACAGCACGCACCTAAACACGATCGGCCGCAACCCGCCAGTGGGTCACGGCTGATCATGCTTTGACCTGCGAAGACGTTCCCTACTTCGTCGCGGGCGAGACCTTCACCGTGATCGTCGAGCCATCGCGCGGCTGCTTCACGATCGCAATCTTGGTGTGGGTGTCAGTGATCTTGACACCCGCGTTCGGGTTGCTCGCGTCGTAGTAGGTGTTCGTGCGGTCGTTGAAGATCCGGTTGCCCGGGAACGACTTGATCCTCGTGGCGACGTCCGCCTTGTGCAGTGTGAAGCCGTCCGTCCGGTACGAGCTGAACGGCGAGTCGAACGCCTGGATGCGGTTGCGCATCAGCGTGCCGTCGGCCCACTTCAACGGCTTCGGGTGGGCGTCCACCGGCAGCAGCCGGCCATGGCCCGGGTGCCGGCTGACGTTGTTGTCGGCCTGGGAGGTGTCCCACTTCCAGATCAGCAGGCCGTTCTGGTACGGGAAGTGCTCCGCCCAGGACGGACGCGTGGTCGAGAAGCCGAAGTTGTACGGGCCCATCCGGAGGGTCTTGTCGTACGACACGTACTGGCGGTTCTCGGCGATGTAGTACTGCGGGTAGTCCTTGGTGAAGGACGCGCCGATGCGCGAGAAGCCGTTCGCCGTCCAGGCGTTGTCCGCGCTCTCCGCGTCGTCCGAGAAGACCGGGGCGCCGTCCGCGGTGACCGCGATCGAGTCGGCCGCGAAGCCCTTCTGGGCCACACCGCCGTCCGTGGCGTAGCGGAAGCGGATGTCGATCTTCCTGCCCGCGTAGGCGTCCAGCGGGTACGCGAGCTTCTGGTACGCCTCCACCGAGCCGGTCAGCGCGGGCCTGTCACCGGCGTCACGCGGGATGGCGGTCCCGTTCGCGGTGCCGTCGACGGGCGTCCAGTCGGCGCCGCCGTCGGTGGAGACCTCGGTGTAGAGGTAGTCGAAGTCCTTCTCGATGTCCCACCAGCCGTCGAGAGTGAGGGAGGCGGAGGAGTTGCCGGTCAGGTCGACGGACCGGGAGAGGGTGTTGTGCAGGTCGTCGCCCATTCCGCTCCACCACTGCGTGGCGCCCCGGGCCGGGGGCACGACCTCGGTGGCGACGGCTTTTCCGGGCAGTTCGACCACGAGGGCCTGCGCGTTCTTGGTGTTGTACTCGGCGACGCCCAGCTTGTGGGTGGACCGCGTCGCGGCCTTGGCCGTGTCGTACTTCAGCCAGCCGAGCTGCAGCTTGTCCCAGGCGGTCATGTCGCCGGGCAGGTCGCCGATGCTGTCCTCGCCGGTGCCGAGCAAGGAGCCGGAGGACATCAGCGTCCAGAAGGCGGTGGAGTTCTCGCCGGCGCGGCTGGTGTCGTAGTGGTCCGGCAGACCCAGGTCGTGGCCGTACTCGTGGGCGAAGACGCCGAGTCCGCCGTTCTCCGGCTGGATGGTGTAGTCGCCGACCCAGATGCCGGAGTCGCCGATCTGAGCGCCGCCCAGCTTGTTGCCGTCCGGACCGGTGGAGCCGACGTCGGTGCCGAACGCGTACCAGCGGTGGGCCCAGATGGCGTCCTCGCCCTGGGCGCCGCCGCCCGCCGACTCGTCCTCACCGGCGTGCACGACCTGGAAGTGGTCGATGTAGCCGTCGGATTCGTTGAAGTCGCCGTCGGCATCGAAGTCGTTGCGGTCCCAGGTGTCGTAGCCGGCCAGCTCGGTCCTGATCTCGGCGTCCGACTTGCCGGCGGCCTTCTGGGCCGCGAACCAGGCGGTGACGCCGTCGCTGACGAGGTTCCATACGCTGTTGCAGTTGGCCTGTCCGCACGCGTTGTTGCCGTAACGGGCCTCGTTGTAGGGGACCTTGACCCAGTCGGAGACCGTGCCGTCGATCGAGTAGCGGCCCGAGGACTGCTTCTCGTAGTACTTCTTCATCGACTCGACACCGGTGCCGGTGCCGAAGTAGAGCTCCTTGAAGTGCTTCTGGTTGTAGTCCGCCTGCCAGGCCGTGCTGTTGTCCTTGGTACGGTCCGGCTCGGCTATCTCGTTGTGGGCCGGGCCCGCCGTGCCGCCGTAGCGGCTGTCGGTCTTGTCGCCGAACTCCACCAGGATCGTGAAGATCTGGTCGGTCTTCTCCCGGCCAAGCTCGACGTACTTGTCGTTCCCGAGCTTCACGACCTGCGAGCCGCTCCGGCTCTTGACCGTGGCTTCGCCGGATAAGACTCGCTTCAACGCCTCTTCACGCCAGCCTTCCTGACGCTCTGCCAGGGGACCCTTGAGGTCGTGCTCGGCGTGATCTTCGGCAGGCGCCGGGTCCTGCCGGTTCGCGGCGGCCGTCAACGTGTCGCCGGCATCGGCCCGCGCCACCGAGAAGGTCGAGAACATGGCCGCGGCGGCCACGATCGCGACACTCGTCGCGGTCACTCTGAACGTCCATAATCCGCCGGTCACTTGATGCAGTCCTCCCTGCGCCGGGCGCGCGGAATGGAGGGGTTCCAGGTCAGGTTTCCGCGCGCTCTATGCACGTCACAAGTGACGACATTCGACCGGAGTATCGACCGAAAAGACAGACCTTGACTTGAGCAGGACAAGTACGTTACGCAAGCACGTCGTCCACTACCCCCCGAATGGGTGCACCGCTCAACGGGCGCACCCTCCTGTCCAGTCGGTGGCCGTGATGACTCCGTGCGCCCCCCATGCACCGGCACCGTGGGTTAGGTCACGCTTACCGCTCGTTCCGCTCGGGCAGACAGGCGAATAGGGTCGTTTGGCGGCACGCTGGGTTTCAGCGGATTGCCACGTCGACATCGCTGTCGTACCCCTGTTTCTCATCCGCATTCCTCCCCCCATGGCGAGAGGCACGGGGGGAGACCCCCGACCCGAGGAATGGTCATGCCTCGTCCGACCGCCGCACAGCTCGCCTACGGCTCCTGCACCGTGATCTTCTGCACTCTCGCCATGTTGCTGCTGTCCCAGACGAGTTCGGGCCCGGGGATCGTGGTGATCGCGCTCTCCGCCCTCGCCCTCGGCCTGCTCGTGGCCTTCACGGTTCCCGCCCAGAAGCCCGCACCGACGGCCGCGCCCGCCGCGACGAGGCGTGTCGCCGAACCGGTTTTGGCGCGGCGCGAGACCGTCGCCGCGCCCACCTCCGTCTCCCCCGGGCCCGAGCCGGTACGCGAACCGGCGGGCCCGTGAGGCACGGACCCGCCGGCTGTTGCTGACCGCCTTACTCAAGTGGCACCGAGCTCAAGTGGCACTGAGCTCAAGTCGTACCGAGCTCAAGTGGTGCTGACCTCCACCGTTTTGGCTGCCTTGTCGTGCACACCCTGCTTGTAGGGTTTGTCGAAGAAGCTCCAACCGCCCGCGATCGCGGTCCAGATGCACGCGCAGCAGAACGCGAACGGCAGCCACAGGACCAGCGCACGGATCAGCGAGGTCCGCACGGAGGGCGTGGCACCGTTGTCGAGATTCGCCACGCGCAGGTGGAACAGCTTCTTGCCGAGGGTCTGACCCGACTGGCTGATCATGAAGGTGTCGTACCCGGTGTAGAGCAGCGCGGCGATCAGGGACTGGCCGAGGCCCTTGCCGTACTCGATGTTCTCCCCGTCCACGTTGTACTCGTTGACGTCGAAGGCCCATCCCAGCAGCCACACCACGACGCCTACCAGGATCATGTCGATGATTCTCGCCAGTACGCGCTTGCCGCTGTCGGCGAGGGGCGGCATCCCGGCCAGGGGGTCGGTGTCGTACGGACCACCGCCGTAGGGGTCGCCGGCTGAGGGCGGGGGCGTGGCGCCGCCCTCAGTCGGGGAGTCGTACGGAGAGCCGCCCCCCTTGCCGGGCGGCGGCTGCTTCTTCTTGAACGGGTCGTCTTCCGGAGGAGGACTCGGCGGCTCGGTCGTCATACCCCGAGTCGACCGCGAACCCTCCAGCTGTGCAATGGGCGGGCAGCCGTCCGGGGCATCGATGCCGGCTCCTCAGCCGGCGACGAACGTGTGCGCCGCCTTGTCGTGCCAGCACTGGTGCCACGGGCGGTCGAACAGGCACCACAGGACACCCACGACACCTACGACGAGGAGTCCGGGAATGCTGTAGACGAGCCAGCGTCGCAGCGCCCCGCCGAACGACGGGGGTTCGCCGCCCTCGATGTCCCGGACCTGGAGGCCGCACAGCTTCTTACCCAGGGTGCGGCCCCATTGGGCGGTGGGCAGCGCCTCGTAGAGGACGCCGAAGAGGATCAGTACGCCGAGGACGATGCCGAGGTAACCGGCCGTGGTGCCGTCCAGCAGCCAGACCGTGACGGTCTCGCCGGACAGCTTGGCCGCGTCGATCTTGTCGTTGATGTGGTCGACCGCCCTGGCGCCCAGCGGCACGGCGGCCGCGGCGGTGACACCGCCCAGCACTAGCGTGTCCACGCACCGCGCGGCCAGCCGCTTCCCGAGACCGGCGGGACGCGCGGACGCCTGCGCCCGCGCGGCGGCCTGGAAGGGATCCTCCGACACCGGCTTCCACGGGACGACGGGCGGCTCGCTCTCGTCCCCGGCGAGGTGGTGTGCCTGCCGGGCCCAGGAGGGCCGTCCACTGCCCGCGCCCGAGGCCATGGGGGTGGACTGCCGGGGAGTGGACTGCTGGGGAGTGGATGAGGCGGACTGGGGGGCCGCTGGGGAGGCCGCGGATGCCGGGGAGGCCGATGAGGTCTCGGGCTGGTCGGGTGCGGCAGGGGTTGGGGCGCCGGCCGCCGCCGCGGCGGTTCCCCGGGAGAGACCCGCCCGGGCGGCGCCTCCCTGACCTGCGGCCGAGCCTCCCGAAGTGGAACTGGTACCCGCTCCCGCGCCTGCTCCCGTGCCCGGTGCCCCGCGCTCCTGCCCCGGGATCGGGACGGCCCGGAAGGCCACGGTGCCCTCGGAGGCGAGCGGGTTACGGGCGCCGGGGACACCTGGCGCTCCCCCGGGCCGGGGTGAGCCGGAGTCCCTGGTTCCCGAGGGGCCATCAGCCTCCTCCGGCCCTGTGGTGGGCCGCACCGGCCAGGTCGGCCTGCTGAACTTCACCGTGCCGTCGGAAACGGGGGGTTCGGCGTCCCCGGTGCGCTTGTTGGACTTGGGCGCGCGGAACATGACCGTGCCGTCGGTGTGGTCGGACCTGCCCTCCGGCTGGGACGGTTCGGCCGGGAGGCGCGGATCGGGGGCGCCCCAGGTGACCCGGCGGTCCTGGTCTCCGCCGAAGCCGGACTGCCGGGCGCGGTCGGCGCCCCACGCGGTCGCGGGCTCGGGTCGGCCGCCGTGCTGGGCGTCAGTGGGCGACGGCGTACTCGTCGGTGGGTCCTCGTCGAAGAAGTGCGGTCCCGTCTCCTCGGTGGCGGCGGGGGTGGGAGTGGAGGTGGCGGCGGGGGTGGGGGTGGCGCGCCCGCCCGGTGGGGCCGGGAGGGGTTCGCCGTCGGACGGCGCCGGGCGGCTGGTGCCCGGCACCCAGGCGGCACCGTCCCAGTACCGGACATATCCAGGAATGGACGGGTCCGGGTAATACCCTTCGCAGGGCCTGTCGTCGCCGGGGGCCGGGGTTGGGGCACTCATGTCCGTCGTCCCGTATCTGCTCGGAAGTCGTGTTGAGCATCAACATCTATCAGACCGGCACGCGGACCATGGCGTCTCCCGCCGTACCTACGCCCTTCGAGCAAGGTTCCACCACGGTTACGGGCAGCGGGCAGGGGGTCGTCCCCCGGAGGAGGACAGTACCCGAATGCGAGTGACAGTCGCCCGAACCGGCGTAATACTTCGCCGCCCGCGCGCTCTCCACTCGTACAGGCCCGCCCACAGGCCCTGCCGCCGCCCGCGCCAGGCGCCAAGGGGCGGGCGACGATGGCGGTGCGGGCCGGGGCCCCGGCCGCCCTGCCCGAACCCTGCCCCTTGAACTCTGAGCCCTGCTCCCTGAGCCGGCCCCTACAGATTCCCCCGCTTCTCCTGCTCCCGCTCGATCGCCTCGAACAGCGCCTTGAAGTTGCCCTTGCCGAAGCCCATCGAGCCGTGACGTTCGATGATCTCGAAGAAGACCGTCGGACGGTCCTGGACGGGCTTGGTGAAGATCTGCAGCAGATAGCCGTCCTCGTCGCGGTCGGCGAGGATCTTCAGCTCGCGCAGGGTCTCGACGGGGACGCGGGTGTCGCCGACCCACTCCCCCAACGTGTCGTAGTACGAGTCGGGCGTGTCCAGGAACCGGACCCCGGCCGCGCGCATAATGCGTACTGTCTCGACGATGTCGTTCGAGTTGAGGGCGATGTGCTGGACGCCCGCGCCGCCGTAGAACTCCAGGTACTCGTCGATCTGGGACTTCTTCTTGGCGATGGCGGGCTCGTTGATCGGGAACTTGACCTTGAGCGTGCCGTCCGCGACGACCTTCGACATCAGCGCGCTGTACTCCGTCGCGATGTCGTCGCCCACGAACTCCTTCATGTTCGTGAAGCCCATGACCGTGTTGTAGAAGCCGACCCATTCGTTCATCCGGCCGAGCTCGACGTTGCCGACGCAGTGGTCGATGGCCTGGAAGGTGCGGTGGGCGGGCGGCTCGACGATCGGGTCGGCGACCGTGTAGCCGGGCAGGTACGGGCCGTCGTAGCCCGTCCGCTCGACGAGGGTGTGCCGGGTCTGGCCGTACGTGGCGATCGCGGCGAGCACGACCGTGCCGTGCTCGTCCTTCAGCTCGTACGGCTCGTCGACCGGGCGGGCGCCGTGCTCGACCGCGTACGCGTACGCGGCGCGCGCGTCCGGGACCTCGATGGCGAGGTCGACGACGCCGTCGCCGTGCTCGGCCACGTGCTCGGCGAGGAAGTGGCCCCGGGTGGTGGCGGCCTTGATGACGGAGGTGAGGACGAAGCGTGCCGAGCCGTTCTCCAGGACGTACGAGGCCATCTCGCGGCTGCCGTTCTCCGGTCCGGAGTAGGCGACGAGCCGCATGCCGAAGGCGGTGGAGTAGTAGTGCGCCGACTGTTTGGCGTTGCCCACGGCGAAGACGACCGCGTCCATGCCCTTGACCGGGAAGGGGTCCGCCTCGCGCTTGTTGTCACGGGTGTGATGGATGGTCTCAGTCATGACGGCAGGCTCCCTCCGTTCCACAAGGTGCGCAACAGTTCGCGTAAGTGCTGGACAATGTGCGCAGTAAGTGGCCCAAGCAATCGGGCTGTCTGTACAGGATGACCATCTCGGAGGCCCGTATGGCGATCGATCATCTGGACGGCCGGCTCATCGTGCTGCTCGCCGAGGAGCCGCGGATCGGCGTGCTGGAGGCGTCCCGGCGACTCGGTGTCGCGCGTGGGACGGTCCAGGCCCGGCTCGACCGCCTTCAGTCGAACGGTGTCATCCACGGATTCGGTCCCCAGGTGGACCCCGCGGCGCTCGGGTACCCCGTCATGGCGTTCGCGACCCTCCAGATCCGGCAGGGGCAGGGCCAGGACGTACGCACGCATCTGGCGACCGTCCCCGAGGTGCTCGAACTGCACACCACGACCGGCAGCGGCGACATGTTGTGCCGTCTCGTCGCCCGCTCCAACGCCGATCTCCAACGCGTGATCGACCTGGTGGTCGGTTTCGACGGCATCGTCAGGGCCGCCACGGCGATCGTCATGGAGAACCCCGTCCCCCTGCGGATCATCCCGCTGGTGGAGCAGGCGGCGGGGGACGACTGACGGGGGCGGGTTGAAGGGGCCGCCGACGGGGCGTGGCCGGACGGGGCGGCTGACGGCGCTTCTGACGGCTTGGGTGGGGCTCAGCAGCTGGGAACGGAGCCGGTGCCCTTCGCCAGCGCCCGGAGGGCGTCGACCGTCCCCTTCAACGTCGTCACCGGAATGAGCCGCAGCCCCTTCGGCAGCTCCGACTTCGCGTCCGAGCACTCGGCCTTCGGTACGAGGAAGACGGTGGCGCCGTCACGCTTGGCGGCCTGGGTCTTGAGGGCGACACCACCGACCGGGCCG
Organism: uncultured Streptomyces sp.; assembly: GCA_946480485.1. Next base: position 12,703 of record CAMLJW010000053.1, read on the forward strand.
ACCGTGCCGTCGTCGTCGATGGTGCCGGTGCCCGCGATGGTGCGGCCGCCGCTCAGGTCGCCGCCGCTGCCGTCGCCGTCCAGTTTGTCGACGATGCCGAGCGAGAAGAGAAGCCCGGCGCTGGGGCCGCCGACGTCGGCGAGTTTCAGAGAGACCTTGACGTCGTCCGATTCCTCGCCGAGGTAGTCCAGGGCGGCCTTGGTGGCCGTGCTCTGGGACTTCCGCATCTCCTCGGCGTTGTGCTTCTCGATCTCCTTGACGCTGTCACCGGTCGGATAGACCGAGTCGCGCGGCATCACGGCCCGGTGGGTGTCGAACCAGCCGTCGATCACGTCGCTCAGGCGCACGTCCGTGTCCGGCCCCGTCGCCACGATGGTCGTCATCCGCAGCTGCCCGCGCGTCTCACGGGTGTCCGCGCCGGTGATCGTGATGACGGGATCGCCCCTGTTCTCCCCCAGGACGTTCGCCGTCATCCCGGGCTGCGCCACCGAGAACGGCAACGGCGCGAACACCGCCGTGGCCAGCAGAGCCACGACAGGCATGGCACAGACGGCAACGGCCCGGGAACGTGAGAGACGAGAGAGCACGGGATCAATCTAACGCGAGGACGACTTTCGGCCGCGGCACGGTCACGCCCCTGGCTGCCCCCGGGGCTCAGGGGCGCGCGGGAGCTGCGCCCGCCAGGGCACGGGTTTCAGGGGTGCGGGGCTGTGACGCGCCCGTCGGGAGCGCAAGGTTGTGGCAGCGTGCGGCTCCGCCGCGTGGGCGCGCGCCGCAGACGACCGCAGTACGCCACCCGCGCCCGCCCCGCCCCGGCGCATACGCGAGCGCCAGTGGTGTGCCGACACCGGCGCCCTCTTCCGCGTACCAGCACCCGCTCACCCGCTCTGTTCGTACGGTGCGCACAGGCACCCGTGCGCGCGTCACCGCATACGCGTGGCCCACTCCTGCACCTTGACGATCCGCTGCCGCAGTTGCCCCGCCGTCGCCTCGGCGCTCGGCGGTCCGCCGCACACGCGCCGCAGCTCGGTGTGGATCACCCCGTGGGGCTTGCCGCTCTGATGGACGTACGCGCCGACCATGGTGTTGAGCTGCTTGCGCAGCGCCAGTAGCTCCTTGTGCGTGACGACCGGCCGCCGCTCGGCGGGCAGTTCGAGGAGGTCCGCCTCGTCGTCGGGCTTCTTGCGGCTGTGCGCCATCTGGCGCGCCTGACGCTTCTGGAGCAGGAGTTGAACCTGCTCGGGTTCGAGGAGACCCGGAATGCCCAGGTAGTCCCGTTCCTCCTCGCTTCCCGGATGCGCCTGCATCCCGAACTCGGCGCCGTCGTACAGCACCCGGTCGAAAACGGCGTCGGACTCCAGCGCCTCGAACGGCAGCATGTCCTGTTCGCCGGTGTCCTCGTCCTGCTCCCTGTTCGCCTCCTTCATCTCCTTCTCGGACTCGGCGTACGGGTCTGTGTCCTCGGTGTCCCCCTCCTTCTTGGGCTTGTCGAGGGCGTGGTCGCGCTCGACCTCCATCTCGGTGGCGAAGGTGAGGAGGTCGGGGACGGTCGGGAGGAAGACGGAGGCGGTCTCACCGCGCCGCCGGGACCGTACGAAGCGTCCGACGGCCTGCGCGAAGAAGAGGGGCGTGGAGATGGTGGTCGCATACACGCCGACGGCCAGCCGGGGCACGTCCACGCCCTCGGACACCATGCGGACGGCGACCATCCAGCGGTCGTTGTTGCGGCTGAACTCGTCGATCCTCTCGGACGCGCCGGTGTCGTCGGAGAGGACGAGGGTCGCCTTCGTACCGGTGATCTCGCGGATCAGCTTGGCGTACGAGCGTGCCGAGTCCTGATCGGAGGCGATGACCAGGGCGCCCGCGTCCGCGATGGCCTTCCGCACTTCCGTGAGCCGCTGGTCGGCGGCGCGCAACACGCTGGGCATCCACTCGCCGCGCGGATCGAGAGCGGTGCGCCAGGCCTGGCTGATGGCGTCCTTGGTCATCGGCTCGCCGAGGCGTGCGGCGATCTCGTCCCCCGCCTTCGTCCGCCACCGCATGTTGCCGCTGTAGGAGAGGAAGATGACGGGGCGAACGACGCCGTCGCCGAGCGCGCTGCCGTAGCCGTACGTGTAGTCGGCGGCCGACCGGCGGACCCCGTCGCTCCCCTCCTCGTACGCGACGAAGGGGATGGGGTTGGTGTCGGAGCGAAACGGCGTACCGGTGAGGGTGAGACGGCGGGTGGCCGGCTCGAAGGCTTCGAGGCAGGCCTCGCCCCAGGACTTCGAGTCCCCGGCGTGATGGATCTCGTCGAGGATGACCAGGGTCTTGCGCTGCTCGACGCGGTTGCGGTGCAGCATGGGTCGTACGCCGACACCCGCGTACGTGACCGCGACTCCGTGGTACTCCTTGCCGAGCGGCCCCGCGCTGTACTCCGGGTCCAGTTTGATCCCTATCCGCGCCGCCGCCTCGGCCCACTGCTTCTTCAGGTGCTCGGTCGGCGCGACCACGGTCACCTGCTGCACGACGTGGTGGTGCAGCAGCCACGACGCGAGCGTCAGTGCGAAGGTCGTCTTTCCGGCGCCGGGTGTGGCGACGGCGAGAAAGTCACGCGGCTGCTCCTGGATGTACTTCTCCATCGCCCCCTGCTGCCAGGCACGCAGCTTGCCGGCCGTACCCCAGGGGGCACGGCCGGGGAAGGCGGGAGAGAGGTGGTGCGAGAATGGGGCGTTGGCGGCGGTGGTAGTCACGGTCTCCGGGGTTGGTTGAGAGGCTCGTCTCCGTATGACAACCGGGCCACCCTACCGAGCGGCCCGGCTCCGTCAACGCGCGGACGGCACCGCCTCACCCACGGATGGGATCCTGCGGCGATCTTGGGTACGTCCAGGGCGCCCTGGCAGACGTCGGGCACAGACGTCTCGGCCTCGTCCGCGTCGAGGTCCGCGTCCCGAGGGTGGCCGTTCATGTGCGGGAACACCCAGGTCGCGTACCGGGCGATGCGCCCGGGTTCACGGCGCGGCGGCTCGCCCTGGGTCATCACCGCCCCGTCGTCGTCACCACGGCCGCCTGCGGGCGGATCGGCAGCCGGTTCACCGGGCGTCCCGTCGCCGCCCGCACCGCGGAGGCGATCGCCGCCGGGGCGGTCACCACGGGCACCGCGCTGACCGCCTTGGCTCCGAAGGGCGCGACCACGTCGCGTTCCTCAACGAGCTTGACGATGCGGATGGCGGGGACGTCGAGGGCCGTGGGCAGTGCGTAGCCGGTGAGGTCGGGATGGCGGACCAGCCCGCGCGCGGTGCGCAGGTTCTCCGTGAGCGCGGCGCCGACGCCCTGTGCGACACCGGCCTCGATACGGGCGGTGAGCTGCGCGGGGTTCAGTACGCGCCCCACGTCCTGGGCGAGCGACAGCTCGACGACGCGTACCGAGCCCAGCTCGATGTCGACATCGACGACCGCGCGGATCGCGCAGAACGCGAGCCCCACGAAGGCGTCACCCTGCCCCTCGGAGTCCAGCGGCTCGGTGGGGTGCGGGCGGCATTGCGCGGTGGCCCACAGTTCCTTGCCCTCCATCGCCTCGGTGACGGTGGTCGACAGCACACCGTCGTACGAGGTGATCTTGCCCTCGGCGATCTGGAGCAGCTCGGTGGACATCCCGAACTTGTGCGCGAGTGGCTGCAGCAGCTGGGTGCGGACCATTTTGGCGGCCCGTTCGACCGCGCCGCCGGACACCCAGGTGTGGCGGCTGCGGCAGCCCGGCCCCGCCGGAGGCTGATCGGTGTCCACGGAGGCGACGTGCACCTCTTCGATGCCGAGCGTCTCCTGGACGATCTGCCGGGCCAGGGTGGTGAAGCCCTGGCCGGTCTCCACGGCGGCGCAGAGTACCGTGGCCACGCCGTCGTGAACCTTCACGGTGGCCGTCGAGACCTCGTCCGCTCCCTCGGCGCCGAGCATGTGGACCATGCCCAGGCCGTAGCCGACGCCTCGGCGCACCGCGCCCGGTTCGCCCGCTCCCTCGGGGCCGTCCGGAAGCAGCCACTCCTCCTCGGGGGTGTCCTTGGGGAGGGCGGGGAGCGGCACATCCCGTACGGCTTGCAGCAGTTCGGCCACGGGAGCGGGGCAGGTCACCGCCTGTCCGGTGGGCAGTACGTCCCCGGTCGCCATCACATTGCGCAGGCGCAGCTCCGCGGGGTCCAGGCCCAGCTTCTTCGCCAGCTTGTCCATCTGCGCCTCGTAGGCGGCGCACACCTGCATGGCGCCCTCGCCGCGTACGTGGCCGGAGGGCGGGTTGTTCGTGCGTACGGTCCAGCCCTCGATGAAGGCGTTCGGGATGACGTAGGGGCCGCAGGCGAAGGAGACCGCGGCGGCCAGCGCGTCCGACGAGGTGTCCGCGTACGCGCCCGCGTCGAGCAGGATCTGTGCCTCGACCTTCACCAGCTTGCCCTCGATGTCCGCGTGGTGGCGGTAGCGCAGAAGGGTGGGGTGGCGGTGGACGTGCCCCAGAAAGGACTCTTCGCGCGTCGCCGTGAGTTTGACCGGACATCCGGTCTTCAGGGCAAGCAGTCCGAGGGGGAGTTGGAAACCGGGGTCCTCGCGATCGGCGGTGGCGCCGGGCACGCCGGTGACGACGACCTTCACGCGCTCCGGCTCCAGGCCGTAACAGGCGGCTGCCGTGTCGCGGTCGGCGTGCGGGTCGGTGGAGGCCATGTAGAGCTCGACCCCACCGTCGGGGCGCGGCACGGCGAGGCCGGCCTCCGCACCGATCGGGGCCGGGTCCTGGCGACCGATGCGGTACAGACCCTCGACGATGATCTCGCCGACCGCCTCGGAGTCGCCGTGCCGCAGCGGGATGTGCCGGATCAGGTTGCCGTCGGGGTGCAGGGGTTCAGCCTCGAAGGCCTGCTCCGGGTCGGTCACCGGGTCGAGTACTTCGTACTCGACGATGACGGCGGCCGCGGCCATCCGCGCGGTGTCCGGGTGGTCGGCGGCGACGGCCGCGATGGGCTCCCCGTGGTGGCGTACGACCTCGGAGGCGAACACCGGGCGGTCGGCCTTGCCGCGGCCGTACAGCGCGGCGCCGGGCACGTCCTCCTGGGTGACGACGGCCCGTACGCCGGTCATCTCGCGCGCGTGGGTGGTGTCGATCGACACGATGCGTGCATGCGGGTACGGGGAGCGGAGGACGGCGGCCCACAGCAGGCCCTCGGCCCACAGGTCCGCCGCGTACGGGAACGTGCCCTCCGTCTTGGCGCGGGC
>CAMLJW010000054.1 GCA_946480485.1 uncultured Streptomyces sp.
CAGCAACACGCTGATCTACTCCGCGATGGCCGTCTACACCCTGGCCTTCCTCGCCCACATCGCCGAATGGCTCCTCGGCAGCCGCAGCAAGGTCGCCCGCACGGCCGCCGCGCTCACCGCCGACCCGAAGAAGGCCGACGCGCCCGCGGTGACCGTGAAGAAGGCAGGTGGCACCGCCGTGATGGAGCGGCCCAAGGTCGTCGTCCGGGCCGCTCCCGGCGCCCGCGACGTGCCCGACGGGCCCGGTGCGCACGGCGGGGACGAGCAGGGCGACCTCTACGGCCGTATCGCCGTGTCCCTCACCGTGCTCGCCTTCGCGATCGAGTTCGGCGGTGTGCTCGCACGCGCCCTGTCGGTGCAGCGGGCGCCGTGGGGCAACATGTACGAGTTCAACATCACCTTCTCCACGGTCGCCGTCGGCGTGTACCTCACGCTGCTCGTGCTGAAGAAGAACATCCGCTGGCTCGGCCTCCCGCTGATCACGACGGTCCTCCTCGATCTCGGTCTCGCCGTCACCGTCCTGTACACCGCCAGCGACCAGTTGGTTCCCGCCCTCGACTCGTACTGGCTGTACGTCCACGTGTCCACGGCGATCCTGTGCGGCGCGGTCTTCTACGTGGGCGCGGTGGGCACGATCCTGTACCTCTTCAAGGACTCGTACGAGGGCAAGCTGGCCGGCGGCGGCAGGCCCGGACGTTTCGCCACCTCCGTCATGGAGCGGCTCCCGGCCTCGGCCTCCCTCGACAAGTTCTCGTACCGCGTGAACGCGGCCGTCTTCCCGCTGTGGACGTTCACGATCATCGCGGGCGCGATCTGGGCGGGCGACGCCTGGGGCCGCTACTGGGGATGGGACCCCAAGGAGACCTGGGCGTTCATCACATGGGTCGCGTACGCCTGCTACCTGCACGCCCGCGCTACGGCCGGCTGGAAGGGCCGCAAGGCGGCGTACATCGCGCTGATCGCCTTCGCCTGCTGGCTGTTCAACTACTACGGAGTAAACATCTTTGTCTCCGGCAAGCACTCGTACGCAGGGGTCTGACCTCCTCCTGTGCAACGAGCGAGGCGGGCGAGCAGCGCCGTAGGAGAGGGTGCGTGCCGTGGGGCGCCGAGTGACGCTGGAGGCATGAGCGAGGCGATCGAACAGGGAGCCGCCGAGAGCCGGGGACACGCCCACACGCTCCACTTCACGTTGCGGCTTCCCCAGCCTGTGGAGAACGTCTGGCCGATGGTGGCCGCCGCCCGCGGCCTGCGGAGGTGGCTGGCCGCCGCCGAGCCGTTCGAGCCCCGGCTCGGCGGGGCGGTCGTGCTGCACGGGCTGGGCGCGGGGCGCGTCACCGCGTGGGACGTCGAGCATGTGGCCGAGTACACAGTGGACGTACACGGCCGGATCCGCTTCCACCTGGAGCCCGCGGGGGAGCGCGGCACGACGCTCCGCTTCACCAACGAGTTCGAGGGCGACGAGGAGCGACGCGCCCAGGCCCCGACGGCCTGGAGCGAGCGCTTCGAGCGGCTGCTCGCGGCACTCACCGCGGACCGGGGCGGCGACTGAGCTCTCCGCCGGGAGTGCGGTCCGGAAATCGAGGCTGTCCCGTAACGGGTCCACGATGGCGACGGCTGGGTGGTGCTGAGGTGGCGAGGAGCCGGAGCCCCCCACTACGCGGTGCCGTTCTCGTCGTCCCGCTCGCGCCGCTTCAACTCCTCCTCGCGGCGGCGCAGATCGGCTTCCCATTTTTCGAGCAACTGCTCGTCGTCCTTGTCGCCCCGGGCCGGCTCGGGCTCCTTGGAGGACTTCTCCTCCTTCAGGGACTTCAGGAAATCGGGATTGTCGTCCGGCGCCACCCAGCCGTCCTGGCGACGGCCGCCCGTGGCACGCGGCGCTGTGCGTTCCTTGCCCACGAGCAGCCAGGAGATGGAGCCGACGAGCGGGAAGAGCAGCACGAGAAGGGCCCAGAGGGGCTTCGGGATGTACCGGATCTGCTTCTCATCGGTGGTGATGCAGTCGATGAACGCGTAGATGCTCAGCGCCAGTGGCACCAGAACCATCAGCACCCTGAGCATGAGCGGTCCCCTTGTGCGTCGTGACAGGGGCCACCGGACCGGGCCCGTTACGGGGCCAGGGTAGCCGGTGCCCGATACTGGGACGCATGGCTTACGACGATCTTCGCTCCCTGCTCCGGGCACTGGAGCGCGAGGGCGATCTCCAGCGCATCAAGGCCGAGGTCGACCCCTGTCTGGAAGTGGGGGAGATCGTCGACCGCGTACAGAAGGCGGGCGGCCCCGCACTGCTCTTCGAGAACGTGCGCGGGTCCGCGATGCCCCTCGCGATGAACGTCTTCGGAACCGACCGCCGCCTGCTCAAGGCGCTCGGCCTGAAGTCGTACGGCGAGATCACCGAGAAGATCGGCGGACTGCTCAGGCCGGAGCTGCCGCACGGGTTCGTCGGAGTGCGCGAGGCGTTCGGGAAGCTCGGCGCCATGACGCACGTACCGCCGAAGAAGGTCAAGTCCGACAACGCGCCGGTGCAGGAGGTCGTTCTGCACGGGGACGACGTGGACCTCGACACCCTGCCCGCGCTCTTCACCTGGCCGAAGGACGGCGGGTCCTTCTTCAACCTCGGGCTCACCCACACCAAGGACCCCGAGTCCGGCATCCGCAACCTCGGGCTGTACCGGCTCCAGCGCCACGACAAGCGCACCATCGGCATGCACTGGCAGATCCACAAGGACAGCCGGAACCACTACCAGTTGGCCGCGCGCAGGGGCGAGCGGCTGCCCGTCGCGATCGCCTTCGGATGTCCGCCCGCCGTGACGTACGCCTCTACCGCGCCCCTCCCGGGCGACATCGACGAGTACCTCTTCGCCGGGTTCGTCCAGGGCAAGCGGATCGAGATGGTCGACTGCAGGACGGTGCCGCTCCAGGTGCCCGCGCATGCCGAGGTCGTACTGGAGGGATGGCTGGAGCCGGGGGAGACGCTCCCGGAGGGCCCGTTCGGCGACCACACCGGCTTCTATACGCCGCAGGAGCCGTTCCCCGCCCTGACCATCGACTGCGTCACGACGCGCAGGCGCCCCCTGCTCCAGTCGATCGTGGTCGGTCGCCCGCCCACGGAGGACGGACCCCTCGGCCGGGCGACGGAGCGGTTCTTCCTCCCCCTGCTGAAGATCATCGTGCCCGACATCGTGGACTACCACCTCCCCGAGGCCGGCGGCTTCCACAACTGCGCGATCGTCGCGATCGACAAGAAGTACCCGAAGCACGCCCAGAAGGTGATGCACGCCATCTGGGGAGCGCACATGATGTCGCTGACCAAACTGATCGTGATCGTCGACTCCGACTGCGACGTCCACGATCTGCACGAGGTCGCGTGGCGCGCACTGGGCAACACGGACTACGCCCGTGACCTCACCGTCGTAGAAGGCCCCGTCGACCACCTCGACCACGCTTCCTACCAGCAGTTCTGGGGCGGCAAGGCGGGCATCGACGCGACGAGGAAGTGGCCCGAGGAGGGGTACACCAGGGACGGCGGCTGGCCCGACATGGTGCTGTCGGATCCTGAGACAGCGGCGAAGGTCGACCGCCGCTGGAAGGAGTACGGACTCTCGTGAGCAGCGCATCAGCAGCAGTCCCGCGGCCGGGGAACACCAAGGCCTTCCTCCGCCTCGTCATGATCGAGCACTCGGTGTTCGCGCTGCCCTTCGCGTACATCGCCGCGCTGACCGCCATGTTCCAGCTGGACCGGAACATCCACTGGGGCCGCCTGCTGCTCGTCACCGTCGCGATGGTCGGGCTGCGCACGTTCGCCATGGCCGTGAACCGGATCATCGACCGTGAGATCGACGCCCGCAATCCCCGTACGGCCCATCGCGAGCTGGTCACCGGTGCGATGACGGTGAAGCACGCGTGGACGGGCGCACTGGTGGCGCTGGTCTTCTTCCTCGGCGCCGCGGCCCTGTTGAACCCCCTGTGCCTGGCCCTGGCCCCGATCGCGGTGATCCCGATGGTCGTGTACCCGTACGGCAAGCGGTTCACGAACTTCCCGCAGGCCATCCTGGGTCTCGCCCAGGCGATGGGCCCCGTGGGCGGCTGGCTGGCCATCACCGGCGAGTGGTCCTGGGACGCGGTGATGCTCGGCCTCGCGGTCGGCGTCTGGATCGGCGGCTTCGACCTCATCTACGCGTGCCAGGACGTCGACACGGACCGCGAGATCGGCGTGATGTCCGTACCGGCCCGCTTTGGCGTGCCGGCCGCGGTCAGGGGCGCCCGCGCCTGTCACATCATCACAACGGCCCTGTTCGTCTGGTACGCCCTGACCATCGGAGCGGGTGCCTTCTTCTGGCTGGGCCTGGTGATCGTCACGGGCGCCTTCCTGTACGAGCACACGATCGTGAGGCCGCACGATCTGTCCCGCGTCAACCGGGCGTTCTTCAGCGTCAACGGTTTCATCGGGATCACGCTGTTCGTATGTGCCCTGCTCGATCTTCTGATGCGCGGGCTCACCGTCTAGCCCCATCGGGCGACGGGCCGGATGCGCGGCGGCGGAACAGGAACGCCGCCGCCGCACCGGACACCAGGCCCACGAGATGGCCCTGCCAGCTCACCGTGGTGTTGGTGGGGGCGATGCCCGCGAGGATCGAGCCGCCCCAGACCGCCGCTATCAGCAGTCCGGCCATGATGCCGAGCGGCTTGCGCTCCACGAAACCGCTGACCACGAGGAAGCCGAAAAGCCCGAAGACCAGGCCGGAGGCCCCGGCGGTGTTGCTGTCCGCCGGAGACATCAGCCAGACGCCGAGCCCGTCGGCGACGATGATCAGCGCGCACACGGCGGCGAAGCGGCGCAGCCCGCCGAGAGCCGCGACGAAACCGAGGACCAGCAGCGGGACGCTGTTCGACGCCACGTGGGCGAAGCCGAAATGGATGAACGCGGCCGGCACGATGTCGGCCAGCTCCGATGACGCGCGTGGAGTGATGCCGAGGCCGTCCAGCGAGTGGCCCGTGACCACATCGACCACTTCGAGCAGCCACAACACGGCCACCCAGCCCACCATCAGCTTGGCGGCCGTCTTCGCCCGGTCACTCCGGGACCATTCGAGTTCCCTACCAGCCATCGCCGTCCCCGCCCGTCGCCGTCGCCCGGCTCTGCCAGAGTAACGGCCACGGCCCCTGCCGCCGTTCCCACGTCAGGCCGCCGGATAGGCTCGACACCATGAAGGTAGGACAGACGCAGCGCACGCCTTGGATCGTGGGGGTCTCCGGGGCGTCCGGGACTCCCTATGCCGCTGCTGTGCTGCGTGCGCTCCTGGAGGCGGGGGAGAGCGTCGATCTGATCGTCAGCAGGGCCTCGCGGCTGACGCTGCTGGACGAGACGGGGATCGGCTTCCGGGACGCCCACTGGGCCGATGACCTGCGGGAGTGGCTGGCCCGGGGCGCGGACGGGAAACCGGGCACCTTCGACATCCGGGTCCACGATGTACGGCACTGGGGTCCGGGTGACCTCGCGGCCGGGCCGTCCTCCGGCTCGTACCCCTCGAAGGGCATGCTCATCGTGCCCGCGTCCACCGCCTGTGTGGCCGGCGTCGCGCTGGGCCTCTCGAAGGACCTGCTGCAGCGCGCCGCGAGCGTCACGCTCAAGGAGGGCCGGAAGCTGGTCGTCGCCGTCCGCGAGACCCCGCTGAACGGGCAGACGCTGCGGCATCTGGTGACGCTGGACGACGCGGGCGCGACCGTCCTGCCGGCTGCCCCGGCGTTCTACGCGGGGGCCACGCACATCCAGGACCTGGTGGACTTCGTCGCCGGGCGGGTGCTGGACACGGCGGGGGTCGAGCACACGCTCTACCGCCGCTGGGAGGGCCAACTCGGCGGCGGCTCACGCATGACCTGAGCAATCAGCCGAAAAAGCGACCAGCACGACCGGGGCAACTCTCACCACCGAGCAACCCGCAACACACGCACTCATCACTTCAGAAACTTTTCAGCGGAAGGCTTTCGAACGCATGGACGCGGTGGACAGGCAGCTCATCCAGGCCCTCCGGGAGAACGGGCGGGCCTCCTACGCGGAACTGGGACGCCTCGTGGGACTGTCGGGGCCGAGCGTCACCGACCGCATCAACCGCCTGGAGGCGGCAGGCATCATCACCGGCTATCGCGCGACGGTCGACGCCGCCTCGCTGGGCCTCGGTGTCACCGCCCTGATCGGTATCTCGCTCTCCGACGCCGCCGACCACGAGGATGTGGCGCGCCGTCTGAAGGACCTGCACGAGATCGAGGACTGCTGGTTCATCGCGGGCGACGACTCGTACATGCTCAAGGTCCGGGTGCCGGACGTCGACGGCCTGGAGAAGACCATCCGGCGGCTGTCCGGGACGAAGGGCGTCTCACGCACGCGGACGACGATAGTGCTCTCCACGAAGTGGGAGGACCGGGTGGGTGAGCTGCCCGAAGAGGAGTAGGCGCGCAGCGCCGTATGGTTGACCGAGTTGTTCGTAGGCAGAGGGAGAGGCATGGACGTCGGGCTCAAACGCGAGCTGGAGGAGAAGGTCCGGGCCGGTGAGCGGCTGACCCGTGCGGACGGCATCGCACTGTACGAGTCGGACGAGCTGGCCTGGCTGGGCGGACTCGCGCACGAGGTGCGGACGCGGAAGAACGGTGACGCCGTCTTCTTCAACGTCAACCGTCACCTCAACATGACGAACGTGTGCACGGCGTCGTGCGCGTACTGCTCGTTCCAGCGGAAGCCGGGCGAGAAGGACGCGTACACGATGCGCATCGAGGAGGCCGTCCGCCTCGCCAAGGCGATGGAGAACGAGAACCTCACCGAACTCCACATCGTCAACGGCCTCCACCCGAACCTGCCGTGGCGCTACTACCCACGCTCGCTCTCCGAACTGAAGAAGGCACTCCCGAACGTCTCCCTGAAGGCCTTCACGGCGACGGAGATCCACCACTTCGAGACGATCTCCGGTCTGTCGGCGTCGGAGATCCTTGACGAACTGATCGACGCGGGCCTGGAGTCCCTCACCGGCGGTGGCGCGGAGATCTTCGACTGGGAGGTACGCCAGCACATCGTCGACCACCGCACCCACTGGGAGGACTGGTCGCGCATCCACCGCCTGGCACACGCGAAGGGCCTCAAGACGCCCTGCACGATGCTGTACGGCCACATCGAGGAGCCGCGGCACCGGGTCGACCACGTGCTCAGGCTCCGTGAGTTGCAGGATGAGACGGGTGGCTTCCAGGTCTTCATCCCACTGCGCTACCAGCACGACTTCGTCGACATGAAGGACGGCAAGGTCCGCAACCGCCTGCAGTCGCGGACACAGATGGCGACGGGCGCCGAAGCCCTGAAGACCTTCGCGGTCTCCCGGCTGCTCTTCGACAACGTCCCGCACGTCAAGGTCTTCTGGGTCATGCACGGAGTGCGGACCGCCCAGCTGGCCCTCCAGCACGGCGCCGACGACATGGACGGCTCGGTCGTCGAGTACAAGATCACGCACGACGCGGACCATTACGGCACGCCCAACAAGCTGACCCGTGAGGACCTGCTCGACCTCATCCGCGACGCCGGCTTCCGCCCGGTCGAGCGGAACACGCGGTACGAGACCATCCGCGAGTACGAGGGCCCGGACGCGTCGCTTCGCGAGTCCCCTCAGCCGATGCGGATGTGAGGTTTCTCCCCCCGCCGACCCGCCCACGCTTTCCCACCCGCCACGGGTTCTCCCAGCCAGTCAGGCGCTTGAGGCGAGACCATTCAGCGCCGCGGCTCCAGGGCCCCGTCCCTGTTGCGGGAAGGGGCGGGGTGGGGCAGCGATCGCATGTGAAGCCCCGCACAGACCGGGTACCCGTCGAACATGGCCAGCACCAAGACGCCGAAGGAGCCAACGGCCCCCGAGGACGCGTACACGGCGGAGCCGTTCGTTCCGGACCGTGGCGGACTGGACGTGCTGCGTAAGGCGGCAGCCGGGTGCCAGGGCTGCCCGCTGCACCGGGACGCCACGCAGACCGTCTTCGGCAGCGGGGACACCGGCGCCCGGGTGTTCCTCGTCGGAGAGCAGCCCGGCGACCAGGAGGACCGGCAGGGGAAGCCGTTCGTCGGACCGGCGGGCCGGCTGCTCGACCGGGCACTGGCCGAGGCGGGGATCGACCCCGGCCAGACGTACGTCACGAATGCCGTCAAGCACTTCAAGTTCACCCTCCCCCACGCTCCCGGCTCCGCTCGAACAGGTGATACCGCCGTCGGCCGCGGCAAGCGCCGTATCCACAAGGCGCCCAGCCTGCGCGAGATGACGGCCTGCGCACCCTGGCTGGCCGCCGAACTGGCCCTGGTGGAACCCGAGTTGATCGTCGTGCTCGGTGCCACCGCGGGCAAGGCGCTACTCGGCTCCTCGTTCCGGGTGACGAAGCAGCGCGGGATGCTGCTGGAGGAGGAGATCCACGGGCGGCCGGCCCGCGTGGTCGCCACCATCCATCCGTCCGCCGCGCTGCGCGCCGACGACCGCGAAGCGGTGTACCAGGGGCTGGTCTCCGACCTGAAGGTGGCGGCACGGGCGCTGAGCTGATCGGAGCGTAGGCGGAGGCCTGATCGACAGGCGCCGACGCCCGACGCGACAGGCCCGGCACTCGTCAAGCACCTCGCCGCGATGACCGATGGCCTCACGCGGCTGCTGGTCGGCCGCGTGCCCGGCGCGATCCGGGTCGCGCCCGGCGACGACCGGGAGGACATCACGATGCCGCTGCCACTCCCACGCTCGGCCGGCCTGGGGCGTGAACCATGAGGCACGGCCCCCGTACAAGATCCCGGGCGGGCCGTGCTTCACTGGACGGTGCCCTGGGGGAACGTTCGGAACGGGAAGCGTGGATTGAGATGCTCCGCTACACAATGATGCGCCTCGCAGTCTTCGTGGGCTGCCTCGTGGTCGTCTGGGGCCTCGTCCAGTCGGGCCTCGCCCCGCGCGGCCTCGGCGCCTCCAACGGCATGTGGGTCGTCCTGCTCGCCCTGCTGCTCTCGGGCCCGATCAGCTTCGTGGTGCTGCGCAAGGAGCGCGACCGCGCCTCCATCCAGATCGTCGAGCGGGTGGAGCGGGCGAAGGCCACCCTGGAGCGCAACCGCGCCCAGGAGGACACCGCGGACGACACGGTCCGCAGCACACAGGGCCAGCCTTCGTAGCCGACGGCCATCCCGCCCGGCACCCGGCAATGCTCCGGGCATCCGGCAATGCTCCGGGCATCCGGCAATGCTCCGGGCATTGGCCCGCGAGGGTCACCAGGCTTCGCCTCGCCGTCGGCCGCGCGCGCCGGGACATGCCGACCGATCCGAAAGGCAGGAGCCCCGGCACCTGCTGGTGTCGGGGCTCCTTGGGTACTGCATCCGTTCCGGATCAGAGCATCAGAGCATGGCGCTCAGAAGCCGAAGGCTCAGACGGGGGTGACGTTCTCCGCCTGCGGGCCCTTCGGCCCCTGGGTCACGTCGAAGGTAACCGCCTGGTTCTCTTCGAGGGAGCGGAAACCGCTCGCGTTGATCGCGGAGTAGTGGACAAAGACGTCGGGGCCGCCGCCTTCTTGGGCGATGAAGCCAAAGCCCTTTTCGGCGTTGAACCACTTCACGGTTCCGGTAGCCATAAGCCCTCCTTGGGCCCAAAGGGTTGCCCTGCTCCAGAACCAGCGATTGTGTAAACAACTGCATTTGTCTGAAAACGACGAGAGCCCGCGGTTACATGCTCCGCAGGCTCTGTACTGCAAGGGAAACCAAACTGCAACTTGCGGCGAGCCTAGCACGCAGGCAGCCCAAAGCAATAGTGGGCAAGATCACGTCGCCCGGAAGTTTTGACGAGGTCACCGGATGGGTTGACGTCGTGGTGTCGTGAAGGTTGACACGGGAGGTCGAGAGGGTTTCCGGAATTGCTGCCCACACTCTCCGACCCTGAAGCCTGCACCGTACCTCATGGGGGCTAGCCTCGCGATGTGGACAATTCTCGCACCCGGCCGCGCGTCGGCCACATCCAGTTCCTGAACTGCCTGCCCCTGTACTGGGGGCTCGCGCGTACGGGGACGCTCCTCGACTTCGAGCTCACCAAGGACACCCCGGAGAAGCTCAGCGAGCGGCTGGTGCGGGGTGACCTCGACATCGGGCCCATCACGCTCGTCGAGTTCCTCAAGCACGCCGATGAACTGGTCGCCTTTCCCGACATCGCGGTCGGCTGCGACGGCCCGGTGATGTCCTGCGTGATCGTCTCCCAGGTTCCGCTGGAGGACCTGGACGGCGCCAGGGTCGCGCTCGGCTCGACCTCGCGCACCTCCGTACGGCTCGCGCAGCTGCTGCTGGCCGAGCGGATCGGCGTACAGCCGTCGTACTACACCTGCCCGCCCGACCTCGCCGTGATGATGCAGGAGGCCGAAGCCGCCGTACTCATCGGGGACGCCGCCCTGCGCGCCAACCTGCTCGACGGGCCGAGGTACGGCCTCGCCGTGCACGACCTGGGCGCGCTGTGGAAGAAGTGGACCGGGCTGCCGTTCGTCTTCGCGGTCTGGGCGGCCCGGCGCGAGTACCTGGAGCGCGAGCCGGTCCTCACGCGCAAGGTCCACGAGGCGTTCCTCGCGTCCAGGGACCTCTCGCTGGACGAGGTCGGCAAGGTCGCCGAGCAGGCGGCGCGCTGGGAGGCCTTCGACCAGAACGTCCTGGAGCGCTACTTCACGACGCTCGACTTCCGGTTCGGCACGCCCCAGTTGGAGGCTGTCACGGAGTTCGCGCGGCGGGTGGGGCCGACGACCGGCTTCCCGGCGGATGTGACGGTGGATCTGCTGGAGCTGTAGGCCTGTAGCCCGTAGTAGCCCACCGCGTTGACAAAAACGGGGAAGGCCCGACCATGGAGACACTGCAGCCGGACGATCAGCGGGAGTTGGGCAGCTATCGGCTGCTGCGAGGGCGCGGCGTGGGAGGCATGGGCCGCGTCTACCTGGCCCGCTCTCCCGGAGGCCGTACGGTCGCGGTGAAGGTCGTACGACCGGACTGGCCGCCGACGCCGACTTCCGCCGCCTTTTCCAGCATGAGGTCGAGATGGCTCGCGCGGTCTCCGGCCGCTCCACGGCACCGGTCGTGGACGCGACCCCGGAGATCTACGCGCTGCCTGCTGTCTGACGCGGGACCGATCAACTGAGACGACTGGTCATGGGACATGGGACTGCGATTAGTCTCCGTGGACGGAGTAATGGACGCGGCCGTACGGCCCACGGGGAGGAAAACGACCATGCAGGTGCTGGTGACTCTCGTGCACGAGGGCGGTGAGCCGCAGGACGTCATGGTCACCACGGATGACGCGGCCACCGCCGGCGACGTCGCCCAGGCTCTGACAGCAGCCCTTGGTTCAGCGAGGCAGCCTCCGGGCACCGCGCCGCCGAATGTCGTCGTGCCGATGCCCGGCACCTCCTTGGCCGGGCTGCCCGGCTATGGCCCATCGGCGACGGCGGTGCCGTCCCTGTGGGCCGACGGTCTCCGCTGCGACCGGTCAACCTCTGCGGCGTCCGTACTGCGCGACGGCATGCGCGTGTCCGTCGACGATACGATCGGGCCGCTTCTGCGACGAGGGGAGCCCGACGGCTGGTACGAACTGAGGGTGGCGGGCGGTCCGGCATCCGGGCACGTGGTCCGGCTGGGCGCCGGCGTGGCCACCATCGGATCGGCTACCACCTGTTCGTTGGCGTTGCGGGACTCTTCCCTGCCGTCTGTGGCGATCCGTCTGACGATCGATGTCCAGGGCGCGGCCGTACTCAGCCCGCAGTCCGGCACCGGAGTCCAGCTCGACGACGAGGCGGTGGAGTCAAAGACCCCGTGGCCGCTCGGCAGTGTCGTACGGGTGGGGGACTGCCTGCTCGTTCTCGACCGTGCGGCCGAACCGGATGCGCACTTGTCCGCGATGAGTGAGGGCGGCCTCGCGTACAACCGGCCGCCCAGGCTCTCACCACTGCGGCCCCGGCGGCGTCTCGCCGTGCCGCAGGCTCCCACGAAGGGCGAGCGGGCCGGCTTCCAGTTCATCATGGCCTTCATGCCGATGCTCTTCGGCCTGGCCATGTACTTCGTCACCCAGCAGATCTACATGCTGCTCTTCTGCCTGATGAGCCCTTTCATGATGGCGGGGCAGTGGCTGAGCGAGAACCGTGAGGGCAAGAAGAAGCACAAGACCTCGCTGAAGCAGTACAAGAAGGATCTCGCCGCTCACAAGACCGAACTCGTACGCGTGGCCAAGCAGGAGCAGCGTGACCGGCGCGCCGACCATCCCGACCCGGCGGAGATCCTGCTCTTCGCCACGGGACCCCGACGCCGCCTGTGGGAGCGCCGACTCACTGATCCGGATGCGATGCAGATGAGGATCGGTGTGGGCGGGCTGCCGTCCGACGTCGAGCTCGTGTTGGGGCGCGGCGGCAGCACGTACGACGAGGACCGGCCGGAACCTCCGATCCTGTCGGACGTTCCTGTCACGCTTCCGTTCACCGAACTGGGCGTCGTCGGTGTCGCGGGAGACCGTGCCCGGGCTCTCGCCACCGCACGGTGGATAGCTGTGCAGGCTGCGGCTTTGCACAGCCCCAGAGACCTGTCGCTCGTCTCGCTCTGCGCTACGGCGGCCGCCGGTGCCGAGTGGAGCTGGGCCCATTGGCTGCCCCACACCGCGCCCGACCAGGGTCAGGACTGCATCGCGCTCGTCGCCTCCGACTCGGAGGCGATCGCTCGCCGTGTCAATGAACTGCTGAACGAGCTGAACCGCCGTAAGGCGGCCCACGAACAGCAGAACACAATGGGGCAGCTCTACCCGGACCCCAACATGCTGGTGATTCTCGACGGAGCACGTCTGCTGCGCCGGATGCCGGGTGTCCCGCAGATTCTCACCGAAGGACCTCAGCACGGCATCTATGCGCTCTGCCTCGACGAGGACGAGCGGCTGCTCCCCGAGGAGTGCAAGGCTGTGGTCTGCTGGACGCCCGATGCTCCGCATCACGTCAGAGTGCGCGGCTACGGCCTCGAATCGGTCGGTGACGTACTGGCTGACCAAGTCACGCCGGGCTGGTGCGAGTTGCTGGCTCGCTCCCTCGCACCGGTGCGAGATGTCAGTCGTGACGACGCCGACAGCGCTCTGCCCACCGCGGCCCGACTGCTCTCCCTGCTCGGCATGCCCGACCCGACCGGCGGGGATGTGGAACGGATATGGCAGGCCGGTGGTTCGACGACCTCTGCCCCCATCGGCATCGCGGCGGACGGACCGTTTGTTCTGGACATCCGCCGCGACGGGCCGCACGCGCTCGTCGCAGGTACCACAGGCGCCGGAAAGTCCGAGCTGCTGCAGACGATCATCGCGTCGCTGGCCGTCGCGAACCGGCCGGATGCTCTCAACTACGTACTGATCGACTACAAGGGCGGCAGTGCCTTCATGGACTGCGCCCGCCTGCCGCACACCGTCGGCATGGTCAGTGACCTCGACGCACACCTGACCGAGCGAGCCCTGGCCTCGCTCGCCGCCGAGCTCCACCGTCGCGAGACGATTCTTTTCAACACCGGTACCAAGGACATTGAGGACTACAACGACACCCGTAAGCTCCGGCCCGAACTGGAGCCGATGCCCCGACTCGTCCTGGTCATCGACGAGTTCGCCTCGCTGGTCGCCGAACTGCCGGACTTCATCGCGGGACTTGTGGACATCGCCCGGCGAGGCCGGTCACTCGGTGTGCACCTGGTTCTGGCGACGCAGCGTCCCGCCGGTGTGGTGAGCGCGGACATTCGCGCCAACACCAACCTGCGGATCGCGCTGCGCGTGACGGACGCCTCGGAGTCCATGGACGTCATCGAGGCACCGGACTCGGGCGCGATCGCCAAGTCCACGCCGGGCCGCGCCTATGTGCGCTCCGGGGCTCAGTCGCTCGTCGGTGTGCAGTCGGCGCGTATTGGTGGGCGCCGGCCCGCCACCGGGCAGAGCGGTCCCAGGGCCACGACGGTTCCGCTGTCCTGGAACGCGTACAGCCGCCCGCTGCCCAAGCGGGCGGAGGCCGAGGACGACGGCACCATGGTCACCGATCTCGCGGTCCTGGTAGACGCCATTCGCGACGGTGCCCAGAAGATGGGCTTCGGCGAGCAGCGAAGCCCCTGGCTGCCTCCGCTGGCCGAGCTGGTAACCCTGAACGAACTCGCCTCCCACGGCGGCGATCCGGTGTCCGCCGACGAGGTCGCGCCGGTTCCCTTCGGCCTGATAGACCTTCCGGCGCGGCAGAGTCGCAAGCCCCTGGCCCTCGACCTCGTCCACGGGGAGCACACCCTGCTGCTCGGTGGCGCCCGGTCCGGTCGCTCCACCGCGCTGCGTACGCTGGCGGGATCGCTCGCCCGTAGTACCTCTCCGCACGACGTACACGTCTACGCCATCGACTGCGGATCCAACGCGCTCCTTCCCTTGATGCGGCTGCCGCACGTCGGCGCCGTGGTCAGCCGTGACGAACCCGACCGCGTACGTCGTCTGATCGAACGTCTGCTCGGTGAGATCGCCCGACGTCAACAGCTGCTGGCCATGGAGGGAGCCTCGAGCGCCGCCGAACAGCGTGCGAGTGCTGCACACGAGGATCGCCTTCCGTGGATGGTGCTGCTGCTGGACTCCTGGGAGGGCTTCGCGTCCACCTTCGAGAACTACAACTACGGGCAGTTGCTGGAGGCGGCTCAGCGGATCTTCCGCGAGGGGTCCGCGGTGGGTCTGAAGGTGGTGATGACAGCTGACCGAAGTGGTCTGAGCGGAAATGTCTCATCCGCCTTCGCGGATAGGCTCGTTCTCCGGTTCGCTGACCCGAATGACTACTCCACGGCCGGACTTCAGGCACGCGAAGTGCCCAAGAACATGCCACCGGGGCGCGCCTTGCGGATCACCGATACAGGTGTGGACGAGACGCAGATCGGCTTGCTCACGGACGACCCCGCAGGACAGGCACAGGTGCGTGCGTTGCGGGAGATGGCCGAGGAGGCGGGAGCGCGCTACGGGCGTCTGCCGGCCAACCGCCGTCCGATGCGTGTGGACGCTCTTCCCGCGCGGATCACAGTGGCGGAGGCGATGGCTCTCGACCCCGACTTCACGCCGCCGTCCCCACTGTGGGCGTTGCTCGGAGTGGGAGGCGACGAGCTTCACCCGATCGGGATCGACCTGGAGGAAAACGGCCCTGGCTTCGTCATCGCCGGGCCGCCCAAGTCCGGCCGCTCCACGTTGCTGGTCGCTGCCACGGAGTCGCTGCTGCGGGCCGGCACCCGGGTCGTGCTGGTCACACCGCGCCGGTCTCCCCTGCGGGAACTTCAAGGCCGCGATGGAGTACTGGGTCTGCTCAACGCCGACAGTCGGGAAGACGACCTTGAGGAGCTGGTGGAGGGCCGCGCCCAAGGCGCTTACGTCGTGATCGTCGATGACGCCGAACTGCTCTACGACACACGCCTCGACGAGGCGCTGGAATCCGTGATCCGAAAGGGAGCGGACGGCGGTATCGGGCTGATCGCGGCCGGCACGACAGACAGTCTGTCCGGGCAGTACAGAGGGTTCTCCGTCGAGGCCCGAAAGTCCCGCAACGGCTTGTTGCTGACACCGCAGAGCCCTTCCGAGGGCGAACTGTTCGGCGTCCGACTCCCGGCGAACAGCGGTGGCGGCCCGGCGGGCAGCGGTTTGCTGGTGTCCGGTGGAGCGTTCATGCCGGTTCAGGCGGTCATGAGTACATGAGTAACTGACCTTCACACAGCGGGCCTTCAGAAGCAGACAGCGCGCTGCTGACGGTCGGTACAACGGACCGGGGCACCCACTTCGAGGAATCTCTTGAGTGGGTGCCCCGGTATCGCTGCGGCGATCGCTCCTGGATCAGGTGGCGCGCTCGATGTTGTCGGCGCTGGTGTTCGCCGACTTGCTGGCGTCGTTCAGCGTGTCGACCCACTTCTCGAAGGTCGGCTTCACGTCCTGCCAGTCGTTCCGGAATCGCTCGGCTTTCGGGCCCTTCCAGTAGCTCGTACTGTCGGCCGTGGCCGTCTGCAGGTCCTTGATAAGGATCTGCAGATCATGGGCCTTCCGACCGTAGAGCTTGGACAGGTCCCGGAGCCGCTGGAGATCTGCACCGCGATCCATGGCGTTCCTCCCCGTGTGTCAAAGACAAACGGACTATCCGTTTGCACCAGTGGACGCTACCGCACTAGCTGTAGTTCCCGAACACGGCCATCGAAGACGACATCAACCAGAGCTGTCGGCAAAGGCCTTGGCTGCCCAGGCACCCGATCGGCCGCGCCGTCCGCATGACTATGCTGAGATCGCTGGGACAGCGGGGGGAGGCCTGTATGGCACATCCGGATATACAGGAACTGAATCAGCGTGCGGCGCGCTTGCGTTCGCTGGCGGATCACATCGATTCGCTCGTCAGCCGGCCCAGGACTCACAGCACCACCGCGATGAAGACGTGGTCGGGCCCCAACGCCGACGACGTGCGGGGCAAGCTGAAGACCTGGCACACGACATGCGGCACGGTGGCCAAGGCGTTGAGGGACGAGGCGCACCAGTGCACCCAGGATGCCAAGGACCTGCAGGACAACAAGAAGTGAGCCGGCCGCCGCTGATTCGCTCATTCACGGGGAGGAACCAAGACCAGTGCCTTCGTACGACAGTTCCCGAGCACGCTTCCGGCTGGCCGATCGCCATATCGCCGTCTTCGCCCACCTCCTGGAGGGAGAGACACCGGGCGAGGAGCTCTGGGACTCCCTGGTCGAGCTGCAACGGATCGGCCTGGTCGGCGAAGAGGGCCAACTGGCCCCGCTGCTGAAGGACCTGCTGGGCGTGCTCGCCGACCCCATGGTCATGATCCAGGTGGAGATCACGGGCGAGCACGGACCCGTCAACCATGGTGTGGTCGTCGGCCAGGAAGCAGTCATCTCCCACGACGGCTGGCCCGGCGAGGAAGAGTCCGAGTACGTCGGAATCGAACCCAACACCCTTGTGTGGGAACTGGCCCGCAAGGTCAATCTGCACCGGGGCGAGCGGCCCGAAGAGAACGACGACGAGATCCGTATCGCGACGACGATGGGCGCTCTGGACGCAGCCTTCGTCGCCCTCGGGGAAGCCGGAGCCGACAACGAGGCATCCCGCGACCTCGTCCGCAGGGCCGTAGAGGAGGCAGACAGTTCCCTCAAGGAGCCGGAGCTCGGTCAGTTCCTCGAACTCGTCGCCGCGCTCAACGCCACCTGGCGCGTCACCACGGCCTGGGACGGCAGGCACGACGGCGAGCGCGCCGCGATGATCCGAGCCCTCGCGGTCTGGGACTGTGGCCCCCGGGGTTACTGGATCCGTCAGCAGCCGGAGGAGCCGATCCTCCCCGGCCAGGTCACCCCGGAAAGGCCCCTGCACCTGGTTCGCTCGGGGGCCGAGGAGATATGGCGGAAGCTGACCGACCTGCTGCCGGAGAAGGAGGAGCTGAGCCTGCTGAACAGGGTCTAGCGGAGTCCGCTATTCCGCCCGGTCTGAGAAGTGTTGCATCAGGGCGAATGGTGACGACAGCGCGGCACCGCCCAGGGTGAGGACATCGGTGTCCACCTCCTCCAGCACGATGGCAATTGCCAGGTCCACGGCGTCGGCCGGGCCGATGGCCGTACCCGCACTGACGGTCCCGACCGAGGGGATGTACCGACCGGGCTCAATCATGACCCGGACGCCCTCTCTCTCCAGAACTTTCGCC
>CAMLJW010000055.1 GCA_946480485.1 uncultured Streptomyces sp.
GGCCACGCCGGTCACGAGAGCCGTGGCGAGCGCGGAGCCGCGCTTGTCCGTGGCCTTGGCGATCACCCGGCGCACCTGGAAGACCAGCAGCCAGACGAGCAGGCCGGGCAGGAAGATCAGACCGGTCAGAACCATCACCGCCGTGAGCCAGCTGTCGCGCTCCTTGCGGATGCGGTTCGCCGCCAGGCAGTGCTCGACGACGACCTGCGGCTCCGTGCCGAACGACTGGATGAGCGGCTTGCGTCCACCGCCGAGCATCCGCAGCTGCACGGCCCGCGCGAAGGCCTCGCCCAGATTCGGCGCGAAGATCGATGCCCACTTGCGGCCGGGCGTCACGGTCGACTGGTGCCATTCGTTGTTGGCCTTGAGGATCTCCGCGACCTCGTTGTCCCGGTACGCCGCCGACGCCAGGGCGAACGTCGCCGCCGTCTGTCCGGCGGCACCCGAGAGCGGGACCTGTGCCCCGGGCCTGAAATCGAATCCCTCGTCCGCCACTGACCGCCCCCATCGCCGCCGTGCTCCGCTGCTGCGGCTCTTCCCGACTTCCGTACTCCGCACACCTGTTGATCAGGTCATCGCCTTGATCAGTTTCTCAGAGTATCCGCAATGACCGACATTCGTCGGCGGACGGCCGAAGGCGTCTTCCCAGCACTCGGTTCGCCGCCGGGGCGTTCAAGCCGATGTCGAGAGCCCGGACCTCGACGCACCAGTCGAGAGCCCAAGTACGTCCAGGACGAGGACTTCCGGCCGGCGAGAGCACGCGCCGGACGCCGCTCTTGACGGCGAACGTTGCCTGCCGAGGCACTGGTTAGGAGGCCCCCGCCGCCTGTCGGACCTTCTCGGCGATCTGCGTCGGCATCGGCTCGTGCCGCGCGTAACGCCGGTTGAACCGTGCGATGCCGTGCGAGAGCGAGCGCAGATCGATCGCGTACCGCCCGATCTCGATCTCGGGGACCTCGGCCCGTACGAGCGTCCGCCCGCCGCTCGCCTGCTCGGTGCCGACGACGCGGCCGCGCCGCCCGGACAGGTCGCTCATCACGGCGCCCACGTACTCGTCGCCGACCAGGACCGTCACCTCGGCGACCGGTTCCAGGAGATGGATCCGGGCGTCGGCCGCGGCCTCGCGCAGGGCGAGAGCGCCGGCCGTCTGGAACGCGGCGTCGGACGAGTCCACCGAGTGCGCCTTGCCGTCCACCAGCGTGACCCGTACGTCGATGAGCGGATAGCCCGCGGCCACACCCTTGGCGGCCTGGGCGCGCACGCCCTTCTCCACGGACGGGATGAACTGCCGGGGCACCGCGCCCCCGACGACCCTGTCGACGAACTCGATGCCGGAGCCGCCGGGCAGTGGCTCGACCTCGATCTCGCAGATCGCGTACTGCCCGTGCCCGCCGGACTGCTTCACATGTCGGCCGCGCCCGGCCGACTTGGCCGCGAACGTCTCCCGTAGCGAGACCTTGTGGGGTACGACGTCGACGTGAACGCCGTACCGGCTGCGCAGCCGCTCCAGGGCGACATCCGCGTGGGCCTCGCCCAGGCACCACAGGACGACCTGGTGGGTGTCCGGGTTCTGCTCGAGCCGCATCGTCGGGTCCTCGGCGACCAGTCGGCTCAGGCCCTGTGAGAGCTTGTCCTCGTCCGCCTTGCCGTGCGCCTTGATGGCGAGCGGCAGCAGCGGGTCGGGCATCTCCCACGGCGCCATGAGCAGCGGGTCGTCCTCGGCCGAGAGCGTGTCGCCGGTCTCGGCGCGGTTGAGCTTGGCCACACAGGCCAGGTCGCCCGCGATGGCGTGCGTGAGGGTGCGCTGCTGCTTGCCGAACGGTGCGGACAGGGCGGCGATGCGCTCGGCGGCTTCGTGGAGGGCGCGGCCCTCGTGTCCGCGGTCGGTCAGCCCGTGCCCGGTGACGTGCACCGTCTGGTCGGGGCGCAGGGTGCCCGAGAAGACCCGTACCAGGCAGACACGGCCCACGTAGGGGTCGCTCGCCGTCTTGACGACCTCGGCGACCAGCGGCCCGTTCGGGTCGCAGGCCTTGACCTCGCGCGGTGTGCCGTCCGGGGTGGTGACCGTGGGCGCCTCACGCTCCAGCGGGGTGGGGAAGCCGCCGGTGATCAGCTCGAGCAGCTCGACGGTGCCAAGGCCCTGCCGGGCGCCCTCGGCCGCGGGCGCGGCGGCCAGCACGGGGAAGAAGACCCCGCGCGCGACGGCCCGTTCCAGGTCCTGCACGAGCGTCTTGAGGTCGATCTCCTCGCCGCCGAGATAGCGGTCCATGAGGGTCTCGTCCTCGCTCTCGGCGATGATCCCCTCGATCAGCCGATTGCGGGCCTCCTCGATGAGCGGCAGCTGGTCGGGCCCCGGCTCGGACTCGTAGCGCTCCCCGGACGCGTAGTCGTACAGCCGCTGCGAGAGCAGCCCGATCAGACCCGTCACGGGCGCGTGCCCGTCAGGGGCGGGCGGGCCGTGGAGCGGCAGATACAGAGGCAGTACGGCGTCCGGGTCGTCGGCGCCGAAGGATTCCGCGCAGATCCGCGTCATCTCGTCGAAGTCCGCTCTGGCCGCTTCGAGGTGCGTGATCACGATGGCCCGCGGCGTGCCGACCGCCGCGCACTCCTCCCACACCATGCGGGTCGAGCCGTCCACACCGTCCGAGGCCGAGACGACGAAAAGGGCCGCGTCCGCCGCTCGCAGACCGGCCCTCAACTCCCCGACGAAGTCGGCGTACCCGGGGGTGTCCAAAATGTTGATCTTGTGCCCGTCCCATGCGACGGGCACCAGGGAGAGCTGTACCGACCGCTGCTGCCGGTGCTCGATCTCGTCGTAGTCGGAGACGGTGCCGCCGTCCTCCACGCGGCCCGCCCGGTTCACCGCTCCCGCGGTCAGTGCGAGAGCCTCCACCAGAGTCGTCTTGCCCGATCCGGAGTGGCCGACCAGCACCACATTCCGTACGGACGCGGGGTGGTCGGCCGCCGTAGCCCTGCCGGCGGCTCCGGGGTGTGCGTTCGCCTTGTCGCCCATGGCCTTGCCTCCCGTGCACGGTGAGGTCATTGTGGGCGCGGGCGCGGACCCTCCCCCGGACCCCGTCCGGGGGCGCCCCCAGCGATGGGCGGCTCCGGTGACGCCCGCGGTTCTTTCGAGCTTTGCACTCACATCACGGCGCGTCCATACGACGGACGCGATCGTGCGCCATGGGCGCCCGACCATCACCCACACCCACGCACGCGCGTGGCTACGATGGGCCAGCCGGTGGCCAGCAGGGGCCGCGCGGCCACACCGACCCTCTGGAAGGCCATGCTGAACAAGTACGCGCGTGCATTCTTCACGCGTGTCCTCACACCGTTCGCCGCGTTTCTGATCCGCCGGGGCGTCAGCCCCGACGCGGTCACGCTCCTGGGAACGACGGGAGTCATGGCGGGCGCGCTGGTCTTCTTCCCCAGGGGCGAGTTCTTCTGGGGCACGATCGTCATCACGCTGTTCGTGTTCTCGGACCTGATCGACGGCAACATGGCACGTCAGATGGGCCGCTCCAGCCGCTGGGGCGCTTTCCTTGACTCCACCCTCGACCGCGTCGCCGACAGCGCGATCTTCGGCGGCTTCGCGCTCTGGTACGCGGGCGGCGGCAACAACAACATCCTGTGCGCCGTCTCCATCTTCTGCCTGGCCAGCGGCCAGGTGGTCTCATACACGAAGGCCCGCGGCGAGTCGATCGGCCTGCCGGTCGCCGTCAACGGGCTCGTCGAGCGGGCCGAGCGCCTGGTGATCTCGCTGGTCGCGGCGGGTCTTGCCGGCTTCCACAAGTTCGGCGTGCCCGGCATCGACGTGCTGCTGCCCATCGCGCTGTGGATCGTCGCCGTCGGCAGCGTCGTCACGCTGATCCAGCGGGTGGTCACGGTGCGCCGGGAATCCGCGGAGGCGGACGGCGGGGCCGGGCAGGCGGACGGTCGGGACAACGGTCGCGACATCCGCAGGGACGAAGCTTCGGGCGACGGCCGGGACAAGGGGAGGGGCAAAGCTAGGGACAAAGATCCCGAGAATGCCTCTCAGGGCGGCTCGCAGAGCAGCGAGGCGACATCATGAGCGGTGTGCGCGAGCGGCTGACGGACGGTGCGTACGCCCTCGGCTGGAGCACCGTCAAGAAGCTCCCCGAGCCGGTCGCCGTGTGGCTGGGCAGGGCCATCGCCGACATCGCCTGGAAGCGGCGCGGCAAGGGCGTACGCCGCCTGGAATCCAACTACGCGCGCGTGGTGCCCGACGCGACCTCGGAGCAGCTCGCCGCGCTCTCCAGGGCGGGCATGCGCTCGTATCTGCGCTACTGGATGGAGTCCTTCCGGCTGCCCGCCTGGAGCAGTGAGCGGATCAGGACCGGCTTCGTCCCCGGGGATGTGCACCACCTGACGGACGGGCTCGCTGCCGGCAGGGGCGTCGTCCTCGCGCTGCCGCACCTGGGCAACTGGGACCTGGCGGGTGCCTGGGTCACCACCCAGCTGGAGACCCCGTTCACCACCGTCGCCGAACGGCTCAGGCCGGAGACGCTGTACGACCGCTTCGTCGCCTATCGCGAGGGGCTCGGCATGGAGGTCCTGCCACACAGCGGCGGCTCCGCGTTCGGCACGCTGGCCCGCAGGCTGCGCGACGGCGGCCTGGTCTGCCTGGTGGCGGACCGCGATCTGTCCGCCTCCGGAGTCGAGGTCAAGTTCTTCGGCGAGACGACACGGATGCCCGCGGGCCCCGCGCTGCTCGCCGAACAGACGGGCGCGCTGCTGCTGCCGGTGACGCTCTGGTACGACGACTCGCCCGTGATGCGGGGCCGTGTGCATCCGCCCATCGACGCCCCGGAGACAGGTACCCGGGCCGAGAAGACGTCTGTCATGACGCAGTCGCTGGCCGACGCCTTCGCCACGGGTATCGCCGACCATCCGGAGGACTGGCACATGCTCCAGCGGCTGTGGCTCGCGGACCTGGAACCCCGCCCCGAGCCGGACAACGAGGAGCGCCCATGAGGATCGGCATCGTCTGCCCGTACTCCTGGGACGTGCCCGGTGGCGTCCAGTTCCACATCCGCGATCTGGCCGAGCACCTCATCCGCCTCGGGCACGAGGTGTCCGTCCTGGCCCCCGCGGACGACGAGACGCCCCTTCCGCCGTACGTCGTCTCGGCGGGCCGCGCGGTTCCGGTGCCGTACAACGGGTCGGTGGCCCGGCTCAATTTCGGGTTCCTGTCGGCCGCGCGGGTCAGGCGCTGGCTGCACGACGGCACGTTCGACGTGATCCACATCCACGAGCCGGCCTCGCCGTCGCTCGGCCTGCTGGCCTGCTGGGCCGCGCAGGGCCCGATCGTGGCCACCTTCCACACGTCCAACCCGCGCTCCCGGGCGATGGTCGCCGCCTACGCGATCCTCCAGGCGGCCCTCGAGAAGATCAGCGCGCGGATCGCGGTGAGCGAGTACGCGCGGCGCACGCTGGTAGAGCACCTGGGCGGCGACGCGGTCGTCATCCCGAACGGCGTCGACGTCGACTTCTTCGCCGGGGCCGAGCCCAAGGCAGAGTGGCAGGGGGAGACGATCGGCTTCATCGGCCGCATCGACGAGCCCCGCAAGGGCCTGCCGGTGCTGATGAGGGCGCTGCCGAAGATCCTCCAAGAGCGGCCGGGCGCCCGGCTGCTGGTCGCCGGCCGCGGTGACGAGGAGGAGGCCGTCGAGACGCTTCCCACAAAGCTGCGTCCGCGCGTGGAGTTCCTCGGCATGATCAGCGACGAGGACAAGGCACGGTTCCTGCGCAGCGTCGACCTGTACGTCGCTCCGAACACCGGCGGCGAGAGCTTCGGGATCATCCTGGTCGAGGCGATGTCGGCGGGCGCACCCGTACTCGCATCCGACCTCGACGCCTTCGCGCAGGTCCTCGACAAGGGTGCGGCGGGGGAGTTGTTCGCCAACGAGGACGCGGACGCGCTGGCGGCTTCGGCGGTGCGTCTGCTCGCCGACTGCGGCCGGCGGGCGGAACTGCGCGAGAGGGGCAGCGCCCATGTTCGGCGCTTCGACTGGTCGAGGGTGGGGGCGGACATCCTCTCCGTGTACGAGACGGTCACGGACGGGGCTGCCGCGGTGGCCGCCGCGGAACCGGGCGGGCTTCGGGCCAGGCTCGGGCTGGCGAGGGACTGACCCGTCCGCCTGTACGCGGCCGCGCGGACGATCGGGCGCCGCGCGAGTCCGTTCCGGGCGCTCGCGGGCTGATCCGCGCGCTGCCCCGGGCCGCGCCGCAGGCCTCGTCCCGCACCGGTAGCCTGTGCGCCCGTGACCTCCACCCTGATCTGGATCATGGTCGCCCTCGTGGCGATCGGCCTCTACCTGAGCTGGACCGCGGGCCGGCTCGACCGGCTGCACGCCCGGATCGACGCCGCCCGCGCCGCCCTCGACGCACAACTCCTGCGGCGCGCCTCGGTCGCTCAGGAACTGGCCACCTCCGGAGTCCTCGACCCGGCCGCCTCGATCGTGCTCTACGAAGCGGCGCACGCGGCGCGGCAGGCCGAGGAGGAACACCGGGAGGTCGCCGAGAGCGACCTCAGCCAGGCCCTGCGGGCCGTCTTCGGGGAGGCCCAGCAGGTCAAGGCGGTACGTCAGGCCCCTGGCGGCGAGGACGCGGCCCGTGAGCTCGCCCAGGCGGTCCGCCGTGTGCCGATGGCCCGGCGCTTCCACAACGACGCCGTACGCGCGGCGCGTGCGCTTCGCCGCCATCGCAAGGTGCGCTGGTTCCGGCTGGCCGGCCACGCGCCGTTCCCGATGGCCTTCGAAATGGACGACGAGCCCCCGGCGGCGTTGGCCGATCGCTAGCTCGGGGCCTGTTCTGAGTTTCCGGCCGGGCTCGCGTGCATGGCGCGCACGCTCGACCCCGAAAACCCCGAAAACTTCGCAAACTTCGAAAACTTCGAAAACGCAGAACAGGCCCCAGTCAAGCGCGGCGGCGGTTGAAAACATGCCACCGTCTCCCCATTGGCCCTTGCTGTGGCCTGGTCCACTCGCGTTTCCTCAGTGCCGCACAAACCTTCTTTCACCGAGTGAGGTCAATCCGTGTCCAGCACGCTCTCCAACTCCGCCCAGCCCGCTGACAACCCTGCGACCGGCACCGCCCGCGTGAAGCGCGGCATGGCGGAGCAGCTGAAGGGCGGCGTGATCATGGACGTCGTCACCCCGGAGCAGGCAAAGATCGCCGAGGACGCGGGCGCCGTCG
Source organism: uncultured Streptomyces sp. (assembly GCA_946480485.1). The sequence goes on from CAMLJW010000055.1 coordinate 7,219, forward strand.
CCGTCATGGCCCTGGAGCGGGTCCCGGCGGACATCCGCAAGGACGGTGGCGTGGCGCGCATGTCCGACCCGGACATGATCGAGGGCATCATCGGCGCCGTGTCCATCCCGGTGATGGCGAAGTCCCGGATCGGCCACTTCGTGGAGGCCCAGGTCCTGCAGTCCCTCGGCGTCGACTACATCGACGAGTCCGAGGTCCTCACCCCGGCCGACGAGGTCAACCACTCCGATAAGTGGGCCTTCACCACCCCCTTCGTGTGCGGTGCCACCAATCTCGGCGAGGCCCTGCGCCGCATCGCCGAGGGCGCGGCCATGATTCGCTCCAAGGGCGAGGCCGGCACGGGCAACGTCGTCGAGGCGGTCCGTCATCTGCGACAGATCAAGAACGAGATCGCCAGGCTGCGCGGCTACGACAACAACGAGCTGTACGCCGCTGCCAAGGACCTGCGTGCCCCGTACGAGCTGGTCAAGGAGGTCGCCGAGCTCGGCAAGCTCCCGGTCGTCCTGTTCTCCGCCGGCGGTGTGGCGACTCCCGCCGACGCCGCGCTGATGTGCCAGCTCGGCGCAGAGGGCGTCTTCGTCGGCTCCGGCATCTTCAAGTCGGGCGACCCGGCCAGGCGCGCCGCCGCCATCGTGAAGGCCACCACCTTCTACGACGACCCCAAGATCATCGCGGACGCCTCCCGCAACCTGGGCGAGGCCATGGTCGGCATCAACTGCGACACCCTCCCCGAGGCCGAGCGTTACGCGAACCGCGGCTGGTAGGCCGGCACCGTACGCCGCCCCTGACGTACAGACACGCGACACACACGCCCTCCGTACACGTACCGCCCTACGTACACAAGGCAGGCATCCGTAGATGAGCAACACTCCCGTCATTGGCGTCCTGGCCCTCCAGGGCGACGTACGGGAGCACCTGATCGCCCTGGCCGCGGCCGACGCCGTGGCCAGGGCGGTACGGCGCCCCGAGGAGCTCGCCGAGGTCGACGGTCTGGTCATCCCCGGCGGTGAGTCCACCACCATCTCCAAACTGGCTGTTCTCTTCGGCCTCATGGAACCCCTCCGCGCGCGCGTGCGGGCCGCAATGCCCGTCTACGGCACCTGCGCGGGCATGATCATGCTCGCCGACAAGATCCTCGACCCGCGCTCGGGCCAGGAGACCATCGGCGGCATCGACATGATCGTGCGCCGCAACGCCTTCGGACGGCAGAACGAATCCTTCGAAGCGTCGGTCGACGTGAAGGGCGTCGAGGGCGATGCTGTAGAGGGCGTCTTCATCCGGGCCCCCTGGGTCGAGTCCGTGGGTGCCGAGGCCGAGGTGCTCGCCGAGCACGACGGCCACATCGTCGCCGTACGCCAGGGCAGCGCGCTCGCCACGTCGTTCCACCCGGAACTGACCGGCGATCACCGGGTGCACGGCCTGTTTGTCGACATGGTGCGCGCCAACCGGACAGCGGACTCCTTGTAGGATCTCTGACGTTCGTACAGAGATGGGTTACGCGAAGGAGACAGGCAGATGTCCGGCCACTCTAAATGGGCCACGACGAAGCACAAGAAGGCCGTGATCGATGCGAAGCGCGGCAAGCTCTTCGCGAAGCTGATCAAGAACATCGAGGTCGCCGCGCGGATGGGCGGCGTCGACCTGGACGGCAACCCGACGCTGTACGACGCCGTGCAGAAGGCGAAGAAGTCGTCGGTTCCGAACAAGAACATCGACTCCGCGATCAAGCGTGGCGGCGGTCTCGAGGCCGGTGGCGCCGACTACGAGACCATCATGTACGAGGGTTACGGCCCGAACGGTGTCGCGGTGCTCATCGAGTGCCTCACCGACAACCGCAACCGCGCCGCCTCCGACGTACGCGTCGCCATGACCCGCAACGGCGGCTCGATGGCCGACCCCGGCTCCGTCTCGTACCTCTTCAACCGCAAAGGCGTTGTCATCGTCCCCAAGGGCAGTCTGTCCGAGGACGACGTCCTGGGTGCCGTACTCGACGCGGGCGCCGAGGAGGTCAACGACCTGGGTGAGTCCTTCGAGGTGCTCAGTGAGGCCACCGACCTGGTCGCGGTCCGCACCGCACTCCAGGGCGCCGGCATGGACTACGACTCGGCCGAGGCCAACTTCGTCCCGACCATGCAGGTCGAACTCGACGAGGAGGGCGCCAAGAAGATCTTCAAGTTGATCGACGCCCTGGAGGACAGCGACGACGTGCAGAACGTCTTCGCCAACTTCGACGTGAGCGACGAGGTCATGGAGAAGGCCGGCGCCTAGGGCGCAGACTCCGCATCCCGGCGGGCCGGTAGGACGTGTCCTTTGGCCCGCCGTCGTTGTCGGTGGCAGCGGTTAGCCTGGCGTCGATCAAAGATCGCCGTCCGGGGACCGCACCCGTCAATCGAGGAACCCCGATGGCGCTCAACCAGTCCGCGGGAGCGGCGGCGGTTCGGCCGCAGGAAGGGGAGGGGGCGCGATGCGCGTACTGGGCGTGGACCCGGGGTTGACCCGATGCGGCGTCGGTGTCGTCGAAGGCGTCGCCGGGCGGCCCCTGACCATGCTCGGTGTCGGCGTCGTGCGGACACCCGCGGACGCCGACATCGGCCACCGCCTCGTCGCCATCGAGCAGGGCCTCGAGCAGTGGCTCGACGAGCACGAGCCCGAATGCGTCGCCGTGGAGCGGGTGTTCAGCCAGCACAACGTGCGAACGGCCATGGGTACCGCCCAGGCCGGCGCCGTCGCCATGCTCTGCGCCTCCCGTCGCGGACTGCCTGTCGCCCTGCACACGCCCAGCGAGGTCAAGGCGGCCGTCACCGGCACCGGCCGCGCCGACAAGGACCAGGTCGGCGCCATGGTCACGCGCCTGCTCCGGCTCGACGCACCACCAAAGCCCGCCGACGCCGCCGACGCCCTCGCGCTCGCCATCTGCCACATCTGGCGAGCGCCGGCCACCAACCGGCTCCAACAGGCCCACGCGCGGGCCCGCCAGGCGCAGGCGGAGGCCCAACAGCGGTTGGGGCAACAGGCCCAGACACTCGCCCGAAAGGCCACCCGATGATCGCCTTCGTCAGCGGCCCGGTCGCCGCCCTCGCCCCCGACTCCGCGGTGGTCGAGGTGGGCGGCGTCGGCATCGCCGTCCAGTGCACGCCGGGCACGCTCTCCGGGCTCCGCATGGGCCGGCCGGCGAAACTCGCCACCTCCCTCGTCGTACGGGAGGACTCGCTGACTCTGTACGGCTTCGTGGACGACGACGAACGCCAGGTCTTCGAACTGCTGCAGACCGCGAGCGGCGTAGGCCCGCGGCTGGCCCAGGCGATGCTCGCCGTGCACAGCCCGGACGCGCTGCGCCGAGCCGTTTCGACCGGTGACGAGAAGGCACTCACCGCCGTCCCCGGCATCGGCAAGAAGGGCGCCCAGAAGCTCCTCGTGGACCTCAAGGACCGCCTCGGGGAGCCGATCGGCACCCGTACGGGAGTGGGAGTCCCCGTGAGCACGGGCTGGCGCGAGCAACTGCACGCCGCGCTCATCGGACTCGGGTATGCCACGCGGGAGGCCGACGAGGCGGTCACCGCCGTCGCGCCCCAGGCCGAGGCGTCCGAAAGGGCGCCCCAGGTGGGCCAGTTGCTGAAGGCCGCCCTGCAGACCCTCAACAGAGCGCGCTGAACCCCTGTAGCCCTGAGCAGCTCACGATCCACGACACCGCGAGGCACCCGCAATGAACTGGGACGATACGACCGACGCGACCGCCAAGGAGCGGCTCGTCGGCGCCGCCGCGGAGCGGCTGGTGGACTCTGCCGCCGACCGCGAGGACCAGACCGTCGAGGCCGCGCTGCGCCCCAGGGACCTGGACGAGTTCATCGGCCAGGAGAAGGTCCGCGAGCAGCTCGACCTCGTCCTGCGTGCGGCACGCGCGCGTGGCGCCACCGCGGACCACGTACTGCTCTCCGGCGCCCCCGGCCTCGGCAAGACCACCCTCTCTATGATCATCGCCGCGGAGATGGAGGCCCCGATCCGCATCACCAGCGGCCCCGCCATCCAGCACGCCGGCGACCTGGCCGCGATCCTCTCCTCCCTCCAGGAGGGCGAGGTCCTCTTCCTGGACGAGATCCACCGCATGTCGCGGCCCGCCGAGGAGATGCTCTACATGGCGATGGAGGACTTCCGCGTCGACGTCATCGTCGGCAAGGGCCCCGGCGCCACCGCCATCCCGCTCGAACTGCCGCCGTTCACGCTGGTTGGCGCCACCACACGCGCGGGACTGCTGCCGCCCCCGCTGCGCGACCGTTTCGGCTTCACCGCGCACATGGAGTTCTACGAGCCCGCCGAGCTGGAGCGCGTCATCCACCGCTCCGCGCGGCTGCTCGACCTTGAGCTCGGCGCCGAGGGCGCCGCCGAGATCGCCGGCCGCTCCCGCGGCACGCCCCGTATCGCCAACCGTCTGCTGCGTCGGGTGCGCGACTACGCTCAGGTCAAGGCCGACGGCGTCCTCACCCGGGACATCGCCGCGGCGGCCCTCGCCGTGTACGAGGTGGACGACCGCGGCCTCGACCGCCTCGACCGCGCCGTCCTCGAAGCCCTGCTCAAGCTGTTCGGCGGTGGCCCGGTCGGCCTCTCCACGCTCGCGGTCGCCGTGGGGGAGGAGCGCGAGACGGTCGAGGAGGTCGCCGAGCCCTTCCTCGTACGGGAGGGGCTGCTGGCCCGTACCCCGCGCGGCCGCGTGGCGACACCGGCCGCATGGGCGCATTTCGGCCTCACACAGCCTGGCCCGTCAACCGGTGGAACCGGACAACGGGACCTGTTCGGGGGGTGACGGCGCACTTTTGCCGCGGCAGGAACCATGGTGCGATGCTGAGCGTTGTTCCTTGAAGGCGGACTCGCTTAGACTCCGCCGATGCCGCCTTTGTCGGCGGCGCCACATACCCCCATCCATCAGGCCGCTCACACCGCGGTCGAATGAAGGAAGTTCCGTCCCGTGAGTCTCGTGACCCTCCTCCCGTTCATCGTGCTCATCGGGGCCATGTTCCTGATGACCCGGTCGGCCAAGAAGAAGCAGCAGAAGGCTGCGCAGATGCGCAACGAAATGCAGCCCGGCTCCGGCGTCCGCACGATCGGCGGCATGTACGCGACCGTGAAGGAGGTCAGCGAGGACACGGTCCTCCTTGACGCAGGCCCGGGCGTCGACCTGCTCTTCGCCAAGAGCGCCATCGGTTCCGTCCTCGGCGACGACGAGTACAACCGCATCGTCCACGGCATCGAGCACGACCTGAAGTCCGACGAGGCCCTCGTGCCCGACGACGCCTCCTCCCTCACCCAGACCGACGAATCCGCCGACTCTTCCGCTGACTCTTCCGACGACACGCCCATCGACCTCGGCAAGAAGGACGCGGCCGACGAGACCGTGGGCGAGGAGCCGAAGAAGGCCGATGACGCAGAGCTGAAGAAGTCCGACGGCGAGTCCGACGCGAAGTAGTCATGATCGGGGACCGCGGTGCGCGCTGCTCGCGCACCGCGGTCCCCGGGCCATGTGGCTTCGCGGGAAGACTTGACACCATTTCATGGTCGTCCGCGCCGGTGCCCCGATACCCGGCGGACGAAGAGGGAGAACGTGAAGGTGGCAGCACCTAAGAAGGGCAGCCGAAAGCAGGGCGCCCAGGGCAGGCCGGGTCGCACCTTGGCCCTGATCCTGATCGCCATCGTGGCGCTCACCGGTGGCATGTTCGCCTCCGGGCACACGACGCCGCGCCTCGGCATCGACCTCGCCGGAGGCACGAGCATCACGCTCGAGGCGCAGAACGAGCCCGGCCAGCAGAACGCGATCAACCCGACCAACATGAACACCGCGGTCGAGATCATGAACCGCCGTGTCAACGGGCTGGGCGTCACCGAGGCGGAGGTCCAGACCCAGGGCGAAAGCAACATCATCGTCAACATCCCCAAGGGCACGAACTCACAGCAGGCCCGCAAGCAGGTCGGCACCACCGCCAAGCTCTACTTCCGGCCGGTCCTGGCAGGGCAGCCGGCGGGCACGGGCGCGGACAGTGGCAAGGACCCCGCGGATTCCGCGTCGCCGACGCCCTCCGGACCTTCGGGATCGCCGACCCCCACAAGGCGTTCCGCGTCGCCGACTCCCTCCGCATCGGCCACCACCCAGGGCCGCGCGGTCACGGAAGGCCTTGCCGCAAAGGACAAGGCATCGCCGTCCCCCTCCTCGACGCCCAGTGGCAGCGCCTCTCCGCCGGCCAAGTCCCCCGACAGCACCGCCGCGACCGGACTCCCCGCTGACGTGCAGAAGCAGTTGGCCGCCGTGGACTGCGCCACCGTGAAGGGCCGCGCCGCAGCGAGCGAGAAGGTCAGCGCGGCCGAGAACTCCGCCACCATCGTCGCCTGCGACCCGAAGTCCAAGTACAAGTACGTGCTCGGCCCGGTCTCGGTGAAGGGTGAGCAGATCGACGACGCCAGTGCCGTCTTCCAGACCCAGACCGGCGAGGGCTGGATCGTCCAGATGGTCTTCGACAAGACCGGTGCCAAGCAGTTCGCCGATGTCACCGGCGAGATCGCGGCCAAGGCCCCGCCGCAGAACCAGTTCGCCATTGTGCTGGACGGTGAGATCGTCTCGGCTCCCTCGGTCAGTACGGCGATCACCGGTGGTCAGGCCCAGATCTCCGGTGGCTTCACCCAGCAGTCCGCCGAGGACCTGGCGAACATCCTGTCCTACGGTGCCCTTCCGCTCACCTTCAAGGAGGCGAGCGTCACCACCGTCGACGCCGCGCTCGGCGGCGACCAGCTGGAGGCCGGTCTGATCGCCGGCGCCATCGGCCTCGCCCTGGTCGTCATCTACCTGCTGCTCTACTATCGCGGCCTGTCGTTCATCGCCGTCACCTCGCTGCTGGTCTCGGCGGTCCTGACGTACGTGATCATGTCGCTGCTCGGCCCGACCATCGGCTTCGCGCTGAACCTGCCCGCCGTCTGCGGTGCGATCGTCGCGATCGGTATCACGGCGGACTCGTTCATCGTGTTCTTCGAACGCATCCGGGACGAAGTCCGCGAGGGCCGGACACTGCGGCCGGCCGTCGAGCGGGCCTGGCCGCGCGCCCGGCGCACCATCCTGGTCTCCGACTTCGTGTCGTTCCTCGCCGCCGCCGTGCTCTTCGTCGTCACCGTCGGCAAGGTCCAGGGCTTCGCGTTCACGCTCGGTCTGACCACCGTGCTCGACGTGGTGGTGGTCTTCTTCTTCACCAAGCCGCTGATGACGATCCTCGCCCGCAAGAAGTTCTTCGCGAGCGGCCACCGTTGGTCCGGTCTGGATCCCAAGCGCCTCGGCGCCAAGCCACCGCTGCGCCGCTCCCGCCGTGTGTCCGCTCCCGTCGACCCGAAGGAGGCGTGAGATGTCGAAGCTCGGCACCCTCGGCGCCCGTCTCTACCGCGGCGAGGTCGGCTACGACTTCGTCGGCAAGCGCAAGCTCTGGTACGGCGTCTCGATCCTGATCACCATCACGGCCATCGTCGGCCTGGCGGTGCGCGGCCTGAACATGGGCATCGAGTTCGAGGGCGGCGCCGTCTTCACCACCCCGAAGACCAGCATCTCCGCCTCCCAGGCGGAGGAGTCCGCGGAGAAGGCGTCCGGACACGACGCGATCGTGCAGGGGCTCGGCACGGGCGGACTGCGCATCCAGATCGCCGGTCTCGACACGGACACGTCCGACCAGATCAAGACGGATCTCGCCAAGGACCTCAAGCTCGACTCGGAGCGGATCAGCGCCGACCTGGTCGGACCCAGCTGGGGTGACCAGATCGCCAGCAAGGCCTGGCAGGGCCTCGCCATCTTCCTGGTCCTCGTGGTGATCTACCTGGCCATCGCCTTCGAGTGGCGCATGGCGTTGGCCGCGTTCGTCGCCCTCATCCACGACATCACCATCACGGTCGGTATCTACGCCCTGGTCGGCTTCGAGGTGACACCAGGCACCGTGATCGGTCTGCTGACCATCCTCGGTTACTCGCTCTACGACACGGTCGTCGTCTTCGACAGCCTCAAGGAACAGACGAAGAACCTCACCAAACAGACCCGCTGGACATACAGCGAGGTCGCCAACCGCTCGATCAACAGCACCCTGGTGCGCTCCATCAACACCACGGTGGTGGCGCTGCTCCCGGTCGCCGGCCTGCTGTTCATCGGCGGCGGAGTGCTCGGAGCGGGCATGCTCAACGACATCTCGCTGTCGCTGTTCGTCGGCCTCGCGGCCGGTGCGTACTCCTCGATCTTCATCGCCACGCCGCTCGTCGCCGACCTCAAGGAGCGCGAGCCGCAGATGAAGGCCCTCAAGAAGCGCGTGCTCGCCAAGCGGGCCGCGGCGGCCGCGAAGAGCGAGTCCCTGAAAGCCCCGGTCGTCATCGGGCAGCACGACGACGAGCAGCACGGCGACGAGGAGCCCGAGGATGCGGCGCCCGCGGTCGTCGGACCGCGCAGCCAGCGCTCCCAGCCGTCATCCCGCGGCCGGGGCCGCGGCCGACCCTCGGGGAAGCGCCGATGACCGAGTTCCCAGACGTCTCGGCGCTGCTCCTCAGCCGCATCCGTGACGTGGCCGACTACCCGGAGCCGGGCGTGATGTTCAAGGACATCACCCCGCTTCTGGCCGACCCGGCGGCGTTCACGGCGCTCACCGACGCGCTGGCCGAGATCAGCGTCCGCAGTGGTGCCACGAAGATCGTCGGCCTCGAGGCCCGCGGCTTCATCCTCGGCGCCCCTGCCGCGGTCCGCGCAGGGCTCGGCTTCATCCCCGTCCGCAAGGCCGGCAAGCTCCCCGGAGCGACGCTCAGCCAGACGTACGACCTGGAGTACGGCTCGGCCGAGATCGAGGTGCACGCCGAGGACCTCGCCGCGGGCGACCGCGTCATGGTCGTCGACGACGTCCTCGCCACCGGCGGCACCGCAGAGGCCTCGCTCCACCTGATCCGCCGGGCCGGCGCCGAGGTGGCCGGCGTCGCCGTCCTCATGGAGCTCGGCTTTCTGGGCGGCCGGGGCCGACTGGAACCGGCCCTCGGGGGCGCCCCGCTGGAGGCGCTCCTCAAGGTCTGAGCCAGGTCTGGGCCAGGTCCGAGCCGAGTCCGAGCCCGGCCAGGCCAGGACTGAGGAGGTCTGAGAAGGGTGCGAGCAACACGTCTGAGTATGTTGAGGCGGGCCCTGAGGCATCCTTGAGGCAAAGCCGGGTGTTCAGGGCCGCAGACACCTGTACGACACGGTCCGAGACACGTGGGCAGACACCGTAAAACACCGCGGAGGCGGGACCGGCGGAATCCGGTGCCCGCCTCCTGCGTTCCTCCTGTACAAGGCCGTCTCACCGGCCGAGGCGAGTCCGAAGCTCAGGATCGCTACCATGGGGTCTCCGGAGCCTGACCGGGGACCCGGATCGCGCACGAGGAGTCCTCTTGCCAGACGAGGCCCAGCCACTCACCGCCGCCAAGCCCGACAAGACCTCGGGCTCCGCGGCCACGCCCGCGAAGAGCGCGAAGAACGACACGCGCGGGCAGGTCGAGCACGCCCAGTCCTCGCCCGGTGGCCAAGCTGCCGCGCAGCCGCGCCCCAAGCCCGCTCCGCGGGAGCCCGAGCGGCCGAAGCCCGCGCCCAAGCCCGCGACCACGCCCGTGGTCCGCCCGGCGGTCGGCCAGCCCGCACGCTCCGGCGGCTCCTCCAACCGCGTACGCGCCCGCCTCGCCCGTCTCGGCGTCCAGCGCACCAACCCGTACAACCCGGTCCTGGAGCCGCTGCTGCGGATAGTGCGCAGCAACGATCCGAAGATCGAGACGTCGACGCTCCGCCAGGTCGAGCGCGCCTACCAGGTCGCCGAGCGCTGGCACCGCGGCCAGAAGCGCAAGAGCGGCGACCCGTACATCACGCACCCGCTCGCCGTCACCACCATCCTCGCCGAGCTCGGCATGGACCCGGCCACGCTCATGGCGGGCCTGCTGCACGACACGGTCGAGGACACCGAGTACGGCCTGGAGCAGCTCCGCCGCGACTTCGGCGACCAGGTGGCCCTGCTCGTCGACGGCGTCACCAAGCTGGACAAGGTCAAGTTCGGCGAGGCGGCCCAGGCCGAGACCGTACGCAAGATGGTCGTGGCCATGGCCAAGGACCCCCGCGTCCTGGTCATCAAGCTCGCCGACCGCCTGCACAACATGCGCACCATGCGTT
>CAMLJW010000056.1 GCA_946480485.1 uncultured Streptomyces sp.
AGAAGGACAGCTGGAGCAAGGACAAGCCCAAGGGCGGCGTCCACGCCGGCGGCGGAGCCCTTGCCCTGAACACGGCCGGGGACAACGGCTACGGCAAGGACGAGGACGAGGACGAGCACGACAAGTCCAAGCACTCGGAATCCGACGAGGACAAGGAGAAGAAGGACAGCTGGAGCAAGGACAAGCCCAAGGGCGGCGTCCACGCCGGCGGCGGAGCCCTTGCCCTGAACACGGCCGGGGACAACGGCTACGGCAAGGACGAGGACGAGGACGAGTCCAAGCACGGGAAGTACGACAAGGAGAAGGACAGCTGGAGCAAGGACAAGCCCAAGGGCGGCGTCCACGCCGGCGGCGGCGGCCTGGCTCAGTCAGGTAACAGCATGGCCGCAGGCTCCGTACTGCTGCTCGGTGGCCTCGGGGCCGGCGTGTACATGCTGCGGCGCCGCAACGCGTCGGACGTCGGCGCGGTCTGATCAGGTTCCTCGCCACTCGCTGCGCTGTCGCGGCCACCATCCCCCCTCGGAGGGCAACGGTGGCCGCGACCTGGCGTTTCGCCGGCTCCCTTGCCTCACCCCGCCGTTCACGAAAGGCACCGTCCCATGGTCGCCCCGCAGCCGCCCCAGCCCCAGTCCCAGCCCGCGTCCCGAACCGTTCGCCACGCTCTGCTGGCGCCCGCGGTAGCAGTGGGCCTGGGCGTTCTACTCATCCACAACTCGCTGGAGAGTCCCACAGATACCAAGCCGCAGAGCCGGCCCGCGGCGGTCGCCCCCGCAGTGCCCCGTGCGACTCCCACTGGCGCTCGTACGACTGCCACGGCTACTGCGAATCCCACTGCAGGCAAGGCGCTGCCCCGTTCTGTGCCCCAGAAGCTGTCGATCCCCGAGATCGCTGTGGAGGCGCCGTTCACCGGGCTGTCCATCGGCGCATCGGGACAGCTCAACGCACCACCCGCGGACGACGTCAATCTCGTCGGCTGGTTCCAGGGCGGGGCGTCGCCCGGCGAGCGCGGCTCGTCGATCGTCGTAGGCCATGTCGACACGAAGACCGGCCCGGCCGTGTTCTCGGGACTCCAAACACTCAAGCCCGGAAGCATGGTGAGGATCACCCGTGCGGACGGCATCGTCGCGAGCTTCAAGGTCGACTCCATCGACACCTTCAGCAAGGCGGACTTCCCGAACGACCGTGTCTACGCCGACAACGCCTCCCCGGAGCTGCGCCTGATCACCTGCGGCGGCACCTACGACCAGAACGCCCAGGACTACAAGGACAACGTGGTCGTGTTCGCCCATCTCGACTCGGCCCAGCCCGCCTGATACAGGCTTCGCACGCCCACAAGCACAAGCACAAGCACAAACACGAGCACGAGCAGAGGAACAGGCCCCTTGCCCGGCCACCGGAACCGGGGCTCTACGCGTCCGAAGACACGCCGCCGAATGGCGGATCGGGCACTCCCACCGGGTTAACCCATGTGGCGAAGGGAATTGAGTGACCATAGCATCAAAATATGACGAAACGCCAGATTACCTACCTTGTGTGCACCGCGGTCGTAGTCACCGCGGGGATGGGCGCCGCCCCGCCCACCGCTGTCCCCACGACACACCGGGTGCGGCCGGGGGAATCCATTCAGCAAGCTGTGGACGCCGCGAAGCCGGGAGACACCGTTCTCCTCTCCGTCGGCACCTACCGTGAGAGCGTCCGGGTGACCACGTCCCGACTGACCCTGCGCGGGTCGGGACGTGGCACCGTGATCAAGCCGGGCGACGCGCGAGCCGGGAACAGTTGTGCTCAGGCCGGCAATGGGCTCTGCGTGGAGGGGACGGACGAGCATCCGGTCAACGGCACGACCGTCAACTCACTGACACTGTCCGGCTTCGCCAAGAACGGTCTGTGGGCGTCGCGGACCGACAAGCTGACCGTCCGGCAGGTGACCGCCGAGGAGAACGGGCAGTGGGGCATCGCCCAGGAGAGGTCCACCCGCGGTGCGTTCCGGAACAACACAGCCAGGGACAACGGTGACGCGGGCCTGTTCCTCGCCAACACGACCAACACCGAGGCGGGAGCCACGGACACCCGGGAGATGGTGATCGAGGGGAACCAGCTGCTCGGGAACCGTATCGGCATCACGGTCAGACGCCTCAGACACCTCACCGTCGAGGCCAACCACATCACCGAGAACTGCGCAGGAGTGTTCGTCGTCGGTGACGAGTCGAAACCGCGGGCCGGTGCCCTCGCCGTGCGCGGCAACCACGTGCACAAGAACAACAAGTCCTGCCCGAAAACCGCCCGGCTGCCCTTCCTGCAGGGCTCCGGAATCGTCCTCACCGGTGCCGAGGAGACTCTGGTGACGCGGAACCTCGTCGAGGGCAATGTGGGCGCGTCCCCCCTGTCGGGCGGCATCGTGCTCTTCAAGAGTTTCGTGGGCGCCCTGAGCGAGAGAAACCTGGTCAGCAACAACTCGGTGCGGCGCAACAAGCCGGCGGATCTGGTCAACGGGGACACGGGAGGGGGCAACACGTTCCAAAAGAACGCGTGCGGGGTTTCCACGCCCGCGGGACTGTGCTGACCAGGTCGGCCATGATCACTCCGGACCAAGAGAATGAAGGCCGTACATGACGACCATAAGCCCTGCCCCCCCGCCGTCCATGCGGCTGAGGGAGCTTGTATTCGGGGCGGCGTGCGCCGCCGCCGTACGCGCGGCCGCCCGGCTGGGCGTCGCCGACACCCTCGGGGACGCGCCCATGAGCGTGGAGGACCTCTCCGCCGCGGTGAAGACGGAGCCCCAGCCGCTGCGGCGGCTGCTCCGCTCGCTGTCCTGCTACGGGGTCTTCACCGAGAACCAGGACGGGACGTTCGCGCACACTGATATGTCGCGGCTGCTGCGCGAGGACGACCCGAACAGTCTGCGGCACATCTCCTTGTGGTGCACCGAGCCATGGACCTGGGACGCGTGGCCGAAGCTCGACGAGGCGGTGCGCTCCGGCAGGGATGTCGTCCAAGGTCTCTACGGCAAGGAGTTCTTCGACTACCTGCACGAAAACGCCCCGGAGTCGGCCCATATCTTTGGTCGGGCCATGACAACATCCAGTGAGCAGTCGGCGCGGGACGTCGCGGAACTCCTGGATCTGTCAGGGAGTTCGTCGATCGCAGACATCGGGGGCGGCCAGGGGCATGTGGTGGCGAGTCTGCTGGAGAAGCACCCGTCGATGCTGGGTACTCTGCTCGACCTGCCGCGTGTGGTGGAGAACGCCGATCCACGACTGCGGGCGGGCGGTTCACTCGCGGACCGGGTGCGCATCGTGCCCGGCGACTGCCGCGACGGCATCCCGGTCCAGGCCGATGTGTACGTCATCAAGAACATTCTGGAGTGGGACGACGACAGCACCAGCAGGACGCTGCGGAACGTCATCGAGGCGGGCGGGCCCGGAGCGCGGGTCGTGGTCATCGAGAACCTCGTCGACCACACTCCCTCGATGAAGTTCACGACCGCCATGGACCTGCTGCTGCTCCTCAATGTCGGCGGGGCGAAGCACACCACACAGAGCATGGTCGGACGGCTGACCGACGCGGGTCTGGTCATCGGCGAGATCCGCCCGGTGAACACGTACCTGCACGCCTTCGAATGCACCGTCCCCGGGTGACCCACCTGAACCGCTCGAGGATCGGGATGATCCTGAAAGCACTGATCGCCGGCCGCGCGAGAACCGCGGAGCCGGCGATCAGTGCATCAGTGCTCTCGGCCGAAGTTCAGATGGTGGTGGGGTCCCGCTCCCAGCGGTAGAAGCACTGCGCCATCGCGTCCTTCGGACCGCGCCAGGTCTCTGGGTCGTACGGACTGACGTAGGCGGACAACTTCTCGCTGATGTCCCGGAAGGCAGGGTGCCCGGCCACCTTGGCGATGGCGGGTCCGGGCTCCTGCTCGGATTCGACGAGGTGCATATACACATCACCGAACTGGAAGAGCCTGCGCCGGGTGACACCGACGAGATGCGGCAGTTCACCCCGGTCCGAGGCCTCGAACACCTTGGCGATGTCCTGGGCCGACCCCGGGACCATGCGGGCGACGATCAAAGCGTGGTGCATCGGATGTCCTTCGTCATTCTCAGTCGGTCATGACCGGCGCGGTGTGGTGTTCGGGCGCGGTCTGCTCGATCCGGTCCCGGATGAGGGCCATCTGGACGCGGGAGTTGCGGTTGATGATGTCCGTCATTCCGGCGTCGTCGACCGGCGCGTCCGGCTTCATCGCGAAGTCCTGAGTCCAGACCATCCGGGTGCCGTCCACGGTCTTGGCGTACTCCCACCGGATGTTCATGTACTCGAAGGGGCCCGGCTCGACCCGGCGAGCCCTGACGCTGAGCGTCGAACGGTCCGTCATTCGTTCCGAGACCCAGCTCCACACCTTGCCGTTCTCGTCGGGGTGCATGGTCAGACGGAAGGTCGTCGCTTCTCCGTCCTGGGACAGCACCTCGACGGCCGCGTACTCGCTGAACAGCCGCGGCCAGTTCTCCAGGTCGTTGGTGATGTCCCAGACGAGGTCCACCGGGGCAGCGATGGTGATGGCGTTCTTCGTGTGCCCGGCCATGTCAGGCTCCTGCCATGAGTGTGCTGTTGATGAGGTCCAGGAACTGCTTGGGGGTCTTGCAGCGCTCCGCGTCGGGGGGCATCGGCATGCCGTGCCGGTTCTCCAGCTCCCCCACGATGCCGAGCAGGCCCAGCGAGTCGAGGCCGAAGGAGTCGAAGCCGGAGTCGGACCGTTGCTCCAGTTCCTCGGGGTCGACGTGGACTCCCGCCGCCTTCTTCATGAGCTCGGCCAGTTCTTTCGCGGTCACTTGAGCGGTCATGCGGTTCCTCTCCTTCACTGCGGGCTGTCACAGCGGGCTGTCACTGCGAGCTGTCACTGCGGGCTGTCACTGCGGGGCTTCCACTGCGGGCTCCCCTACGGTTCTTTCGCTAGGCGGCGTGAGCGGCGCCGTGCCGTAGCACGAGCGCCGTGTTCGAGCCCATGAGTCCCCGGCTGAGGACCAGCGCCGTGCGCAGCTCGGCGGGACGGGCGCGAGTGGTCACCAGGTCGAGGTCATGGCAGATGTCGAAGACGTTGGGGGTGGGCGGTATCAAGCCGTGTTCCATCGCGAGCACCGCCGCCACGGCGTCCAGCACGGGCGCCGCGCAGTAGGCCCGCCCGATGCCTGTCTTCGGTGCCGTGACGGGTACGCGCCTGCTGTGTGCGGCAAGGGTGTCGGCGATCGCCAGCGCTTCGGCCTGGTCCGCCTCCGGTATGCCGAAGGCGTCGGCGAACACGACGTCGATCTCCTCGGGGGCGCAGTCGGCCTCCCTCAGGGCGCCGCGTATGGCCTGGACGAGTCCGTCCCGGGAACGCTCCCAGCGCGATGCGCCGGTGAACGTCGCGGCGTGACCCGCGATGGTGGCCCTGACGCGGGCGCCCCGGCCGCGGGCAACGGTCTCCTCCTCCACGACGAGCATCGCGCCGCCTTCGGCGGGCACGAATCCGCAGGCCCCGGCGACGAACGGGCGGTAGGCGCGGGCCGGGTCGTCGACGGTGCTGAGCTCCTGGTATCCAAGCTGGCAGACCATCGAATAGGGCGCGAGTGGCGCCTCTGCCGCGCCGGCCACGATCACGTCGGTGCCACGCCATACGGCCCGAGCCGCGTGTGCGAGGCCGTCCAGGCCGCCCGCCTCGTCGGCGGCGACGACGGAGCAGGGACCCTTGAACCCACGGCGGATGGATATCTGCCCGGTGCTGGCGGCGTAGAACCAGGCGATGGACTGGTACGGGCCGACGAAGCGGCTGCCCTGTCCCCACAGCCGTTGTAGCTCTCGCTGTCCGAACTCGCCGCCACCGGAGCCGGCGGCGGTGACCACGCCCGCACAGAACGGCGAGCCGCTGACGTCGGCCTGTCCGAGTTGGGCGTCGTCCAGCGCGAGGTCGGCCGCGGCCATCGCGAAGTGCGTGAACCGGTCGGTCTGGACGAGATACCGCTCCTCGATCAGTGACGACGGGTCGAATGCGTGGACCTCACCGGCGACACGCAGCGGCAGGTGGTCACATCCTTCGCGGGTGACCCGGTCGAGGACGCTGACGCCCTCCTGGATGGACTTCCAGAAGGTCTTTGTGCTCGTTCCGTTGGGCGCGACCACGCCGATTCCGGTGACTGCCGCGCGTCGGGCATGTGGTGGGCTCATCGTCTCTTCTCCCTCGGCCGGGTCAGAACCACTGCGGACTGGAAGCCACCGAATCCGCTGCCCACGGAGAGCACGCTGTCCAGCTTCCTGGCGCGTGCGACGCCTGGGACGTAGTCCAGGTCGCATTCGGGGTCGGGGGTCTCGTAATTGGCGGTCGGCGGTACGACCTGGTGGACCAGTGCCAGCACACATGCCACGACTTCGATCGCACCGATCGCCCCGAGCGAGTGACCCACCATGGATTTGATCGAGCTCATGGGCGTGTCGTAGGCGTGCGCGCCGAGTGATCGTTTCACCGCCGCCGTCTCGTGACGGTCGTTCTGCCGGGTGCCCGAGCCGTGCGCGTTGACGTAGTCGATCAACGAGCCGTCGAGCTGGGCGTGGGCGAGCGCGCTGTCGATCGCCTGGGCCATTTCCAGGCCCTCTCTGGTGAGACCGGTCATGTGGTGGGCGTTGCCGAACGTCGCGTAGCCGCTGATCTCGCAGTACACGTTCGCGCCGCGGGCCAGGGCGTGTTCCAGTTCTTCCAGGACGAGCACCGCTCCGCCCTCGCCCATGACGAATCCGTCGCGACGGGCGTCGAAGGGGCGGGAGGCGTGCGCGGGATCGTCGTTGTTCGGGGATGTCGCCTTGATCGCGTCGAAGCAGGCCATGGTGATCGGCGAGATCGGCGAGTCCGAGGCACCGGCGATACACACGTCGGCGCGGCCCTCCTCGACGGTGTGGAAGGCGTATCCGATGGCGTCGAGTCCCGATGTGCAGCCCGTGGAGACGGTTTGCACCGGGCCGCCGGCCCCGAAACGCTCGGCGACCACCGAGGCCAGTGTGCTGGGAGAGAACGCGCGGTGCAGATGGGGGCCCGCCGCGCGGTGGTCCACGTCCCAGCGCTGCCCCCGTTCGCTGACCAGGACGTAGTCGTGCTCCAGACGGGTGGTGCCGCCGACCGCCGTTCCCAGGGAGACCCCGACGCGCCAGGGATTCTCCTGGCCGGGGTCCAGGCCGGCGTCCCGTACGGCTTCCTCGGCGGCGACCAGGGCGAACTGGATGTACCGGTCGGCACGTTCACTCGTTTCCGCGTCCAGGCCGTGGGCCGCCGAGTCGAAGTCGCACTCGGCGGCGATCCGGGAGCGTAGGTCCGACGGGTCGAAGAACGTGATACTCCGCGTCGCGGTGCGGCCATGGGCGAGAAGGTCCCAGAAGGCCGGCACGCCGATGCCGCCCGGTGCCACGACGCCTATGCCGGTGACCGCCACGCGCCGGGTCATGACCGGGCCTGACTTCGATCGGCCGTAAGGACCTCGCCCGCTGCGGCTGAGTCCGTGGCGCCGGTGGCCGCTACGGCGTCGGTCTCCTCCGTGTCGACATGCCCGAGCGGCGGACTCGGCGCCAGCGGGCCCAGATGGAAGACCAGGCGGGCTTCCATCTCACCGACGTTGCGGAAGCGGTGTCGCACATGGGCGGGAATCATGAGGCCCTGTTCGGGCCGGAGCGGGCATGGCTCGCCGTCCAGGTCCACCTCCAGCTCACCGCAGACCACGTACACGAATTCCTCTGAGTACGGGTGGTAGTGCTCGGCGATGCGATCGCCGGGCGCCACCAGGGCCACGCCCATGAAACCGCTGGTGGAGCCCACCGTGGTGGGGGTGAGCATGGCGCGCAGGTCACCTCCGCGCCTGCGGTTGGGCTCGATCTCGCTGAGATCAACGACTCTGGGCCGCTGCTTGATCACGTCGTTCCTCCAGTTTGCTTGCGCCGTCGACGTCGGGGTGCGGCCGCCGCCGACCGCGTGCTCCGGTCAGGCACCGGGCGATCGGCGATCGGCGATGAGTTTCATGTGGGCGCCTGTGAGCAGGTCCCCGATGCCCCCGCTTGTCGCGGAAGCACCGTCCGTACGGGCGGTGTCGCCGCCGAGCAGACAGGTCAACTCGGCTGCCTGCTGCGGATCCTGGAAGCCGGGGTCCAGGACAGGGTCGGATTCGAGGCCGCCTCGCACGTCGATGAGCCTCACCACGATGTCGTCGCGCTGGAAGATCGTGCTGCCGCAGACCAGGGTCCGCGGGTCGTCCGCCGCCGCCTCGTCGTGCTGGGCGAGCAGCCGGGCCAGCCGCATTCCGCAGCCCTGCCTGGCCGGGTAGTACAGTGCGTGCCGCTCCACGTCCGCGGGCTCCTGACCGCCCGTTGTCACATGGTGTACGGCGGGCAGCGCGGCCCGGGTGAAGAACACCCGGGCGGACTCGGGGTCGCTGAGATCCCGGCTCTGTTCCAGGTAGGGGTTGATGGCCTCCTCGACGGCCCGTACCTCCGGCTGACGGGCGACGTGACGCAGCGCCGCGAGCAGATCGCCCCGCACTTCGATGGCCCGTACGACCCGGTTGCCGTGCAGGAAGAGCGAAGTGCGGCGCAGCCGTGTGGTGTCGTCGACCTGCGCCTCGGGCGAGGCGTAGTCGGCGAGGATCCGCGCGACGGTCGGCTCACTGCCCGGCTTGACCGTGAAGGTGAGCGCGTGGCGGACCACGCCGTCGCCGATCCGGGGAGACGTCTGGAGCCGGCCCTTCGAGGTCTCCAAGGTGGCCGAGGGCCCGCCGGTCTCGCGGAGAATGTTGAAGCGCAGCGATCTGGTGTCCCGGACACAGCTGTGCAGCGGCTTGACCACCTCCACATGCTCTTCGCTGTTCACCCACGCGAGGAAAGGCGGGGCGCTGTCCCATTCGCTGGTGATGAGCCATTGGGAGGGGTTCTCGATCGACTGGCACAACTGGTCGCTGACGTGGCCCGGGACGGACGCGACTTGATTGCGCAGCTGTTCGTACGCTTCGAGGAATTGCTGCTGGGCTCCGTCATAGAGGTCCAGCAGCAGGACGACACGGAGTCTGGAGCCGTCGAACACGGACTGGGAGACCCGTTCCGACACCCGTTCCGAAACAGTTTCCGAGGTGGTCATCCTGCGCACATCTCCTTCACCGGGGGCAGACGCGAACGCCGTGCGTGTGATGCGACGTCAGCGGATTTCGATCTTGCGTCGGTGGTGGGGAGGGCGCGACTCGTATGAACCACCTGGGTGAAAGGGCCCGCGAAGCCGCTCCCGAAGGGCATGGAAACTCCATCGCGTTCCGCACTCGCACATCTGCCTCTGGAGGCATCGATGCACGAAGAAGCCGACCACCGGGTTCCGGTCGTCATCGTCGGCGGCTCGTTGGTGGGTCTGTCCCTCTCACTGTTCCTCGGCCGTCACGGCGTGCGGCACACCCTCGTCGAGCGGCACGCCGGAACCTCGATCCATCCGCGCGGACGGGGGAACAACGTGCGGACGATGGAGCTGTTCCGGGTGGCCGGCATCGAGCCGCGGATCCAGGAGGCAGCGTCCCTGCTGGCGGACAACCACGGCATCCTGCAGACACCGTCGCTCGTCGGCGACGCCGGCGAATGGCTGTTCAAGCAGATCGACCCGGGTGGCGGACTGGCGCGGTTCAGCCCCAGCTCATGGTGCCTGTGCAGCCAGAACGACCTTGAGCCCGTGCTGCTGGAGAGCGCCCGGGAACTGGGCGGCGATCTGCGGTACTCCACGGAGATGGTGTCCTTCGACCAGGACCCCGACGGAGTGACCGTGGTGGTACGGAACCGGGACACCGAGGAGCACAGCACCATCCGCGCGGACTACCTCGTCGCGGCGGACGGTCCGCGCAGCCCGGTCCGGGAACGGCTCGGCATCGGACAGACCGGACCCGGCGACCTCTTCCACAATGTGAGCCTCACCTTCCGGTCCAAGCTGCTCAGCGACGTGGTGGGCGACCGGCGCTTCATCGTCTGCTACCTGACCGCTCCCGAGGCCGACGGTGCCCTGCTGCCGGTCGACAACGAGGAGAACTGGGTGTTCCATGCGCCCTGGCACCCGGAGCAGGGCGAGACGTTGGAGCAGTTCACGAACGACCGGTGTGTGCGGCACATCCGCTGGGCCACCGGTGTTGCGGACCTCGACGTCCAGATCACCGGCAAGGCATCGTGGCACGCGGCCGAGCGGGTCGCCGACCGGTACGCGGCCGGACGGGTGTTCCTCGCCGGCGACTCCGCCCACGAGATGTCACCGACCGGAGCGTTCGGCTCCAACACCGGCATCCAGGACGCGCACAACCTGGCCTGGAAGCTGGCCGCCGTGCTGAACGGCTGGGCGGGTCCTGACCTGCTGGAGACGTACGACAGCGAGCGCCGGCCCGTGGCACAGGCGACGAGCGCCCGCGCATCCTCTCGCTCCGTGGAACACAGCCACCCCGGCTACACGCCGGCGCCCGGCATGGGCGGCGCAGGCGGCCGACCGGGCGGGATCCTCCCTGTTGTGCTGGGCCACCACTACCCGGGCGGCGCTGTCGTGGGCGCCGATCCGGCGACGCCCGTGGTGCCCGAGGAGTTGAGGCTGACGGGTGAACCGGGGAGCCGGGCGCCCCACATGTGGCTGCGGCGGTCCGGTGAACGGCTGTCCACGCTCGACCTGTACGAGCGGTCCATGGTGCTGCTCAGCGACGGGAGAGGCACGGCTGGGTGGCACACCGCTGCCCGGGGCGTCGCCGACCGGATGACCGTACGGCTCGACTCGTACCGCATCGGCACGGGGCCCGAGGCCGAGCTGGCCCCGGAGGACGAGGCCGACTGGGCGCAGCTGCACGGCACGACGCCGGACGGGGCGGTGCTGGTGCGACCGGACGGGTTCGTGGCCTGGCGGTCGCAGGGACGGGTACGGGATCCGGAGGCGGCGTTGCGCGACCTCATGGCGGAGGTACTCCGGCTGAACTGAGCCCGCCGGTGCGGCGCCGACCATCAGCGCGGCGCCGCCCGGCTGCTGCGCTCGGCACCCGGCGGCCTTGAGCAGCAGGCCCGGGGCCATCTGCCGGCACACGAGGCGGCCGGCAGACGAGCGCGACTTCCTCAACCTTCGTAAGCGTCCAGCGGCGGGCAGGAGCAGACCAGGTTCCGGTCGCCGTATGCCTGGTCGATCCGGCGCACCGGCGGCCAGTACTTGTCCGCGGCCGACACACCTGCCGGGAAGACGGCCTCCTCACGGCTGTACGCGTGCTCCCACGGGCCACCGAGCGCGGCCGCCGTGTGCGGAGCGTTCCGCAGCGGGTTGTCGTCCGTCGGCCACTCGCCCGAGCCGACCTTCTCGATCTCCGCGCGGACGGCGATCATCGCCTCGCAGAACCGGTCGAGTTCGGCCAGGTCCTCGCTCTCGGTCGGCTCGATCATCAGCGTCCCGGCCACCGGGAACGACATCGTCGGCGCGTGGAACCCGTAGTCGATCAGCCGCTTGGCGACGTCGTCGACGCTCACGCCGGTCGCCCTGGTCAGCGGCCGCAGGTCGATGATGCACTCGTGCGCCACCAGCCCGCCGGGGCCGGTGTAGAGCACGGGGTAGTGCGGCTCGAGCCGCTTGGCCACGTAGTTGGCGCTCAGTACGGCGACCTGCGTGGCCCGCTTGAGCCCTGCGCCGCCCATGAGCCGTACGTACGCCCAGGAGATCGGCAGGATCCCGGCCGAACCCCAGGGAGCGGCCGAGATCGGGCCGACGCCCGTCTCCGGACCCGCGGCGGGCTGCAACGGGTGGTTCGGCAGATACGGCGCGAGGTGGGCGCGCACCCCGACGGGACCGACGCCCGGACCGCCGCCACCGTGTGGAATGCAGAACGTCTTGTGCAGGTTGAGGTGCGAGACATCGCCGCCGAAGCGGCCCGGCTTGGCGAGGCCCACCAGCGCGTTGAGGTTGGCGCCGTCGACGTACACCTGCCCGCCCGCTTCGTGCACCTGCGCGCAGATGTCGGCGACGTGCTCCTCGAAAACGCCGTGCGTCGAGGGGTACGTGATCATCAGCACCGACAGCTCGTCGCGGTACCGCTCGATCTTGGCGCGCAGATCCTCGACGTCGATCTCACCGTCCTCGGCGGTCTTCACGACGACGACCTTCATGCCGGCCATGACGGCACTCGCCGCGTTCGTGCCGTGCGCGGAGGACGGGATGAGGCAGACGGTGCGCTGCTCGTCGCCGCCCGCGCGGTGGTAGCCGCGTACGGCCAGCAGGCCTGCGAGCTCGCCCTGCGAACCGGCGTTGGGCTGGAGCGACACCTTGTCGTAGCCGGTGACCTCGGCGAGCTGCTCCTCCAGTTCACGGATGAGCGTGAGGTAGCCCTGCGCCTGCCCGGCGGGTGCGAAGGGGTGCAGCTGCCCGAACTCGGGCCAGGTGACCGGCTCCATCTCGGTGGTGCCGTTGAGCTTCATCGTGCAGGAGCCCAGCGGGATCATGCCGCGGTCGAGCGCGTAGTCGCGGTCGGCGAGGCGGCGCAGGTAGCGCAGCATCGCGGTCTCGGAGCGGTAGTGGTGGAAGACCGGGTGCGTGAGGTAGTCGTCGGTGCGCAGCAGCGCGGCGGGCAGCGTGTCCGCGACGGACGCGTCCAGCGCCTCGATGTCAGCCTCGACGCCGAACGCGGTCCAGACGGCGCCCAGTTGGGTCCGCGTGGTGGTCTCGTCGCAGGCGAGGGACAGGTGGTCGGCGTCGACGAGACGCAGGTTGACCCCGCCCTCGCGTGCGGCCGCGACGATCTCGGCGGCCCTGCCCGGCACCCGCACGGTCAGCGTGTCGAAGTAGGCCTCGTGCACGATCTCGACGCCGCCCGCCTTCAGGCCCGCCCCGAGGATCGTGGCGTGGCGGTGGGTGCGCCGCGCGATCGACTTGAGGCCCTGGGGACCGTGGTACACGGCGTACATCCCGGCCATCACGGCGAGCAGCACCTGAGCCGTGCAGATGTTGCTGGTCGCCTTCTCCCGGCGGATGTGCTGCTCCCGCGTCTGCAGGGCGAGCCGGTAAGCCTTGTGGCCGTCCGCGTCGACGGAGACGCCGACGAGACGGCCGGGCAGGCTGCGCGCGTACCTGGCGCCCACCGCCATGTATCCGGCGTGCGGCCCGCCGAAGCCCATCGGCACTCCGAAGCGCTGCGTCGTGCCGACCGCGATGTCGGCGCCGAGCTCGCCCGGCGAGGTGAGCAGCGTCAGCGCGAGCAGATCGGCGGCGACGGTGACGAGCGCGCCCAGTTCGTGCGCCTGGTCGATGACGGGCTTGATGTTCCGTACGGCACCGGAGGCGCCCGGGTACTGGATGAGCACGCCGGTGACGCCGCGCTCGGCGATCTCGGCCGGGATGCCTTCGCCGAGGTCCGCGACGACGACGTCTACTCCGGTGGGCTCGGCGCGCGTCTCGATCACGGCGATGGTCTGCGGCAGCGCGTCGGCGTCGACGAGGAAGACACCGTTCTTGACCTTGCCCATGCGCCGCGACAGCGCCATGGCCTCGGCGGCCGCGGTGCCCTCGTCGAGCAGCGAGGCACCGGAGGTCGGCAGGCCCGTCAGCTCGGCGACCATGGTCTGGAAGTTCAGCAGCGCCTCCAGGCGGCCCTGCGAGATCTCCGGCTGGTACGGCGTGTACGCGGTGTACCAGGCCGGGTTCTCCATGACGTTGCGCAAGATCACCGGCGGCGTGAACGTGCCGTAGTAGCCGAGCCCGATCATCGAGTCGAGGATTTCGTTGCGGTCCGCGAGGGAGCGCAGCTCGGCGAGGACCTCGGCCTCGGTGCGCGCGCCGGGCAGTGCGAGCGCCTCGGCGTTCTTGATCACATCCGGGACGGCGGCGGCCGTCAGTTCGTCAAGCGTCCCGTACCCCGCCTGCGCGAGCATCTTGGCTCGGGCCTCGGTGTCGGGCCCGATGTGGCGCTGCTCGAAGGGGATTCCCTGTTCGAGCTCGGAGAGCGGAATGCGATGGGCGGTCATTGTGGAGGCCTCCTGGTCTGACACGACCTTCGAGGGCACCACGGCTGGGTGCCCGGACGGCCTCCCCCTCTGTCATCTCAACCTGAGAGCTTCACCGGCACGCCCGCTCTCGGCGTCCCGGTTTTCACCGTCGGTGAGAGCGGAAGCCGTCGACACCCGCTCTGCTTTCCAGAGTGACCTCGTCCGTGCGGTACGTGGGCCTGAGAGATTCCGGGGAGGATTTGCTCCTTCGGCGCCCTCCGGTGACGTCTGGAGGACTCTCCCGCACGGGGTCAGCAGCCGCTGACCAGGGTATCAGTGGGCTTCCCCGAGTGGCCGCCCTCCTCAAAGTGCTCTTTCGTAGTGCTTACGAGATGGCGACCAGCTGGAGGGCCCGTGCAGACCGACGTCGATCCGCGCAAACTGATCGGCCGCAAGGCGTTCGACCGCAATGGCAACAAGATCGGCACAGTCGACGAGGTCTATCTCGACGACGCGACCGGAGTGCCGGAGTGGGCGGCCATACGCACCGGCCTGTTCAGCAGGGACGCCTTCGTGCCCCTGGAGCCCAGCGCCCTGGTCGAGGGTGCCCTGCGGGTCCCCTTCGACCGCGCCCTGATCAAGGACGCCCCCGACTTCGGTACCGGCCGCCATCTCTCCCCCGAACAGGAACTGCGGCTCTACCACCACTACGGCCTCGACGTGGCATCTCCGCCCCCGTTTCCGGACCACGACTTCGGCCACCTGGCAGGCCGGGACGAAGCCTAGCCCGGACGAGGCCCAGAACCGTCGGCGGTGCCTACTGTGCCGCCGAGGGTCTTCGCCGCACCAGCGGCAGCGGATCTGCCGGCTCCAGCTCCGGATCGTCGGTCCGGAACGTGCGTACACGACCCGGCTCGGAGTCGGGCGTCTCGAACCGCACAGTGACCCGCCCGAGGCCGCTGCCCTGCACCCATCCGTGTCCGAACTCGGTATGCCGTACGTCATGCCCCGCGGGCCACCGTCGCACTGCGGGCGCCTCCCGTTCCTCGGCCGGCTCCTGTGCCTCCTCCTCGGCCGGATGCTCCAGCTCCCCGGCAGCCGCCTGCGCCTGGGCGAACAGGTCCTCCTGCGTGTAATCCGCGAGCCCTGTGACGCCGACCCCCAGCAGCCGTACGCCTCCCGTGGTGTCGACGGCCCCGAGCAGCCGCGCCGCCGCCTCCCGCACCACCGCCGGGTCGTCCGTCGGCCCACGCAGCGTCTCGGACCGGGTCAGCGTCGAGAAGTCGTACCGCCGCACCTTGAGGACGACGGTCCGCCCCGATCGCCCGGCACCCCGCAGCCGCTGCACACACCGGTCAGCGAGCCGCCGCACCTCCATCCGCACCCGCACCCGGTCGTGGATGTCCACGTCGTACGTGTCCTCGACGGATACCGACTTGGTGTCCCGCTCGGCCACCACGGGCCGCTCGTCGAGCGCCATCGCCATGGCGTACAGCGCGCTCCCATGGGCCTTGCCGAGGAGCCGCACAAGCTCGTCCTCACCCGCCTCGGCGACCTCCTCGACCGTGGTGATACCGACCCGCCGCAGATGGTCTCCGGTGGCGGGTCCCACGCCCGGCAGCGCCCGCACCGGCAGAGGCGCCAGCATCGCCCGCTCCGTCCCCGGCTCTATCAGCACCAGCCCGTCGGGCTTGGCCTGCTCGGATGCGATCTTCGCAAGCATCTTGGAGGCGGCGAGCCCCACCGACCCCGGCAACCCGGTGACGGCCTTGATGTCCACGCGCAGCTTGATCCCCGCCAGCCGCGCCGAGTCCTCGTCCCAGGCCGCGTTTCCCACCTCCAGGTCCACGAACGCCTCGTCCAGGCTCAGCGGCTCCACGAGCGGCGACAGATCCCGCAACAGGCCCATCACCTGCTCGCTGATCTCCCGGTAGAACCCGAAGCGCGGCACCAGATACGCGGCGTTCGGCGCGAGTCGGCGCGCCTGCGCCATGGGCATCGCCGAATGGACCCCGAAGACCCTCGCCTCGTAGGAGGCGGTGGCGACCACCCCACGCGGTCCGAGCCCGCCCACGATCACCGCTTTCGAGCGCAGGCTCGGCTTGGCTGCCTGCTCGGCCGAAGCGTAGAAGGCATCCATGTCGAGATGCAGGATCGTAGGCGCGTCTCTCACCTATCCGATGCTCCCCCACGCCACTGACAATGCCCGTGCGCTGCGGCATCGCCTCTCGGGCCGCTTGCCTCTCGGACGCTTCCAGGACCGCTGTCAGACCGCTCGGTTCCGGCGCCGCGCCAGCTCGTCCGCGGGGTGGTGCCCGACGAACGTCTCACCGGTGTCGACGCGCTCGCCGTGCAACTGCGAGAGCGCGCTCGTCACGTCCCGCCAGACCACACCGACGGCGATTCCGAAGACGCCCTGCCCGCCCTGGAGCAGCGCGTGGACATCGTCGGGCGAGGAACACTCGTAGACCGTGGCCCCGTCGCTCATCAGCGTCATGCGCTCCAGGTCTTGGAACCCGCGCTCTTGGAGGTGCTGTACCGCCGTACGGATGTTCTGCAGCGACACGCCCGTGTCGAGGAACCGCTTGACGATCTTCAGGACCACTACGTCCCGGAAGCTGTACAACCTCTGCGTCCCCGACCCATAGGCCGCCCGCACGCTCGGTTCGACAAGCCCGGTCCGGGCCCAGTAGTCCAGCTGCCGGTACGTGATGCCCGCGGCCGCGCATGCCGTGGGACCGCGATACCCAACATCCTTGGGCGCCACGCCGCTACCGTCCGGCACCGCCGGAGGCCGCTGTGGACCCTGGTCGGCCGCGCTGCCGTGAAGCGAGTACGGGCTGCTCTCACCCGGACTGCGTCCGGGACGCCCAGCCGTACCGTCGCCGCTGCTTCTCACGCCGACCTCCGTCCTTGAACTGCCTTCTCGACGGTAGGCAGTCACCAGGGGTGCGTCAACGATCGCCACGCCGAGTGATAATCACCCCAGGGGTGGTTTCCCGTATCCCGCCCCGGGGAACGGCTGGTGGAATGCTCTCGGCACGGCCGACACACTCCCTGTCGTTCGGCGGCCCCGGAGAGTCATGGCCGTTGCCCGGGAGCCGGGCATCCCCGCCGGTCCCGAAGCCGGGTCACTGACTGTTGGTCCCGAAGTCCTCGGGCGAGATCTGGTCGAGGAACTCGCGGAACTTCTCCACTTCGTCCTCCTGCTCGTCCGGGATCGCGATACCCGCGTCGTCCAGGACCCCGTCGCTGCCGTAGATCGGGGTCCCGGTGCGCAGCGCCAGCGCTATGGCATCGGACGGCCGGGCGCTCACCTCGACCCCGCTGGCGAACACCAACTCCGCGTAGAAGACGCCGTCACGCAGGTCCGTGATGCGTACTTCGGTGAGCTCCTG
>CAMLJW010000057.1 GCA_946480485.1 uncultured Streptomyces sp.
CGCCGTGCGGGGGGGGATCGACGACGACCGCAAGTGGTTCGCCGGTTTCGGCCCGCACGGCCCATACGGCGAGGCGGTCGGCGACCAGGACCCCGGTGGCGTGGCTCTGCCGGCCGTCGAGCACCTGTCCGCCGGTTGTCCTGGCGAGTGTCACTGCCGCTCCAGCCGGGCGGCGACAGAGGGCTCGGTGAAGAACCGGGCGCTTCACGACAGGAATTAGTGACAGCCGAGCAGTTGACCGATCGCGCCGTCGGCCGCGGCGATCTCCCGGACCACGGCGTAGGCCGCGGGCCAGTCGGGCGCCGCCTCCCTCGGACTCGGCCTTGTCAGGAGCGTCAGCAGGCCTGCCTCACCCAGCCGGGACACCTCGTCGAACGGGGTCTTGCCCGCCTGCTCCCAGGTAACGGCGTCCGTGGCCAGGTCGTTTGCCGTCTCGCGGGCCACGCGCAGCCAGTGCGCATGGCCGGGCCCGATCCCGTCGGAGTCGGAAGTGGGGCCGGACGGCGCAGTGGCAACGCCCATGGAAAGCGGTCTCCTCAAGGTCAACGGCAAGCAGCGGGGCTGGGGCTCTCGTGGTGGTCGGGCGCGTACTTGTAGCCCACGCGCCGTACGGTGATGATCCGGTGCCTGTGAGCCGTGCCCAGCTTGCGCCGCAGGCGCGCGACGTGGACATCCACGGTGCGGCCGTCGCCGATGTGGTCGTAGCCCCGGACGCCGGCCATCAGTTGCTCGCGCGAGTGCACTTGGTGGGGATGCAGAACGAGGCGGGCCAGCAACTCGAACTCCAGGTAGGTGAGGTCGAGTTCGCGTCCGTCCACCTCTGCGACATGTCGCGCGGGATCGATACGGACGGCGTCGCCCTTCCTCTGCTGCGCGGGAGGCGATTCCGTGTAGGCGACCGGCCGGATCTCCGGCCGTGTCACATCCTTGGCGAAGAGCTGGGCGGTATCGGTGCCCTCGGGGAGGAGCACGAGGTAGCCGACGAGGGGAGCGGAACCGTGTCCCTGGTCGCCGTGCTGGGTGGTGTCGCCCACGAGGTGGAGATGGCGTATGTCGGGGAGTGGCGGACCCGATGTGGTGGCGGGGGCCGGAAGTGTTGTGGTCATGGCGGTCGTCCTTCAGAAGTGTGTCGGGTCATCAGGCGCAGTGGGGTGGGTTCGCCTGATCACCTGGATGAGAGGGAAGGAGCCGAGTGGCACGCGCGAAGTGTGAGCTGCGTGCCCTACGCGCGACAGCAGGCGGCAGCCGGGACCGGCCTCGCGCGGGTAGCCGTGGGCGGCGAGTTCGCGGGCGACCTGCATGTGGGAGCGGGCGGCCTCCAGGCTGATGACGTCGGCGTCGAGATCGTCGATGGCTTGGACGATGTCACCGAACTCGGCGTAGCACATGTGGGTGTGGATCTGGGTGTCCGGCCGCACCCCGCTGGTCGTGAGCCTGAACGCCTCCGTCGCCCAGACCAGGTACGCGGGCCGGTCGGCGGCGCGCAGGGGCAGCGTCTCGCGCAGCGCGGGCTCGTCGACCTGGATCACCGAAGTCCCCGCCGCCTCCAAGTCGTTCACCTCGTCGCGCAGGGCGAGGGCGACCTGCCGGGCGGTGTCGGCGAGGGGCTGGTCGTCGCGGACGAATGACCAGGCGAGCATCGTGACCGGGCCGGTGAGCATGCCCTTGACCGGCCGGGAGGTAACGGACTGGGCATACGCCGTCCAGCGCACGGTCATAGGACCGGGACGGGAGATGTCACCGGCCAGGATCGGCGGGCGGACGTAGCGGGTGCCGTAGGACTGGACCCAGCCGTGCCGCGTGGCCAGGTAGCCGGTGAGCTGCTCGGCGAAGTACTGGACCATGTCGTTGCGTTCGGCCTCGCCGTGCACCAGAACGTCGAGACCGGCCTTCTCCTGGAATGCGATGACCTCCCGGATCTCGGCCCTGACGCGTTCCTCGTAACCGGCCGCGTCGATCCGGCCGGCGCGCAGGTCGGCACGGGCCGTGCGCAGTTCTCTCGTCTGCGGGAAGGAGCCGATCGTCGTGGTCGGCAGCACAGGCAACCCGAGGTGCGCGCGCTGGGCTGCGGCACGTACGGCGTACGGCTGGGAGCGGCGCCCGTCGGCGTCGGTGGCCGCGGCGGTGCGAGCGCGTACGGCCGGATCGCGGGTGAGGGGGGAGTTCACCCGGGAGGCAAGGGCGGCCCGGTTCACGGCCAGTTCGGCGGTGATCGCGTCGGTGCCGCGCGTCAGGCCCTTGGCGAGGGTGACGATCTCTGCCGTCTTCTGCCGGGCGAACGCCAGCCAACGCAGGATTTGCGGGTCGACGTCCCGCTCGGCCGACGCGTCCAGAGGCACGTGCAGCAGAGAACACGAGGCCGCGACGTCGACCTGTTCGGCCAGACCCAGCAGGGTGCCAAGGGTCGCGAGGGACTTCTCCAGGTCGTTGACCCAGATGTTGCGGCCGTCGACGACACCGGCCACCAGCCGCTTGCCGGGCAGTCCGCCGACGGCGGCCAGAGCGTCCAGGTTGGCAGCGGTGGCATCGGTGAAGTCCAGGGCGAGGCCGTCGACCGGAGCCTTCGCCAGGACGGGCAGAGCCTCGCCGAGACGGTCGAAATACGAGGCGACCAGGAGCTTCGGCCGGTCCGACAGGACCCCAAGATCGCGGTAGGCGCGCGCGGCTGCGTTCAGCTCGGCCGGGCTGCGGTCCTGGACCAGCGCTGGCTCGTCGAGCTGTACCCACTCGGCACCGGCCCGGCGCAGGTCCGCGAGGACCTCCGCGTACACGGGCAGCAGACGGTCCAGGAGGGTGAGGGCCTCGAAGCCCGCCGGAGGTCGAAGTCGATGTGGAAGTCGTCGCGGCCGAAGCCGTTGTTCCTGCGGTTCTGGCGGGTGGTGTTGACCGGCAGTGGTCCGGTGACCGTGACCTGGTGTTCGCGGGCTGCCTGTTCCAGATGGACCAGGGA
This sequence comes from uncultured Streptomyces sp., assembly GCA_946480485.1. Next base: position 2,951 of record CAMLJW010000057.1, read on the forward strand.
GGTGTAGCCGCCGTCGACCAGGTGCTCGGCGGGCAGCAGCCCGCGGTGCTTGAGCCGGGTGTGGATGCCGGGCAGAGCCTTCGCGTCGTAGCCGGTGGCGTCGGTGGTGGCCACATCTGTGATCACGTTGACGCCGTCGGGATCACAGGTCTCGGTGAGATGTGCGACGAAACCCTTCCACCGGGTGACATGTCCGCGGCGCGCATAGCGGGCCGTCGGGTCGTAGGGCGAGACGACCGCGACGGACGAGGGCGGCAGCCCGCCGTCCTCCACGGTGCGCCAGCGCAGGCGGCCGGCCCCGTCACGGTAGTAGTTCTGAACCATGATCTGCCGCAGGGCCTGGACGCGGGGCCCGGACAGGCGTTCCGGCCCGTGCCGCCCGAGGTGCTCGATCAGCCGGACGGCGTCGTCTCCGGTGGCGAGGATCCTGGTCTTGGGGCGGGTGGGGTTCTTGCCCAGACGGACCGGGCGGCCGTAGCGGCGCCCCCACTCCTCGTCGACCAGGCCGGTCAGCAGGTGCGAAGCCGTGCCGGCCAGCTCTTCCAGCGCGGCGCGGACGGCCTCGGTGACCAGTTCCAGCCGGGTCAGGTCGCGCACTGCGGCCAGGACGTGGGTGGAGTCCGTGCGCTGGGTGGTGCGCTCGCGGACGAGACCGGCCTCCTTCAGGCGCGCGAGCGCGAGGTCGAGGAGACGGTCGGCTCGGCCGTCCTCGGCGAGACGGTCGCGGAAGTCGGCCAGCACGCTGTGGTGGAAGCCGGGATCGTCCAGTTCCATGGCCAGCGCGTACTTGAAATCGATGCGGCAGCGAACCGCTTCGGCCGCCTGCCGGTCCGACAGACCGAGGAGGAACTGGAGCACACAGACGGTGGCCAGTTGGGCGGGCGAGAGACCTGGACGGCCGTCACGCGGATACCAGTCGGCGAAGTCCTCGTCACGCCACAGCCCGTCCAGGCGGTCTCTCACCCACATCGCCGTCGTACCGCCCGGGTTGCTCGCCCGCGCCATCCGCACGGTCAGAGAAGGGACTTGCTCACCAGAACGGGCACGGAGCGACAACGGGCACCTCGATAACTGCATCGGTCCTTGAACAGAGCCGAGCATGCCCGTTGATCATGCTGCCCCGCCGGGGATCCCCAAGATCCCCGACAGAGTCAAGCTTACGTAAGGTCGTGACGGCTGTCGTGGGCTGCGCTATGCCGAGAGGATGAGGTATCCCGATGGCGGCGGCTTGACGGCTGAGGAAAGGGCTCGGCGTGAGCAAGTCCGGCTCGCGGCCGCCGATCTGATCGAGACCGGGGCCAGTGACCGGGAGGTGGCCCGGCGGTTCAGGGTGACCCGGATGTCGGCGAACCGCTGGCGGCGGGCGTTGGCCTCAGGAGGTCGGCAAGCTCTGGCCTCCAAGGGACCGGGCGGTGCCCGCTGCAAGCTCGACTCAGGTCAACTGCGCCTGTTGGAGACGGTGTTGGGTGCCGGCCCGGCCGCCTCCAGCTGGAGTGACCAGTGCTGGACGCTGGCGCGGATCGCCGAGGTCGTGCGCCGCCGGTTCGGCGTCGAGTACACCCTGGCGGGACTGGACCTGCTGCTGCACCGCATCGGCTGGAGCGTGCAGGTCCCCTCCCGCAAGGCCACCGAGCGGGACGAGGCGAAGATCGCCGCCTGGAAGGACGAGCAGTGGCCCGTCATAAAAAGAGGTCGGCGGACTTGGGCGCCTGGCTCTGCTTCGAGGATGAAGCCGGCCAGGGCCTGAGGCCGCCCAAAGGCCGCACTTGGGGCCGCCGGGGCCCCCGGTGGTGCGGGTCACCGCCGCAGGCACCAAACGTGTCTCCATGGCGGCGCTGATCTGCACCAAAGCCGGTCACCGGCCCCGGCTGATCTACCGCATCCACCTCGACCGCGGCCCGGCCAAAGGCCGCCGCAAGGGCTTCACCGAGACCGACTACACGCGCCTGCTTGATGCCGCCCACCAGCAGCTCGGCGGCCCCATCGTTCTGGTCTGGGACAACCTGAACACGCACGTCAGCCGCACCATGCGCGAGCTGATCGCCGCCCGATTATGGCTGACCGTCTACCAGTTGCCGCCGTACGCTCCCGAGCTCAACCCCGTCGAGGGCGTGTGGTCGCACCTGAAGAGGTCTCTGGCCAACCTCACCAAACACGGCCTGGACCAGCTCACCGCGTTGGTGAAGACGAGGCTGAAACGCATGCAGTACCGGCCCCGCCTCATCGACGGTCTCCTCGCCAAGACCGGGCTCGACTTCCAACCGCCGTAACCTCAGCCGTTAAAGATCTCTAGTCGGTGCTGCGCTGTACCTTCGAGCCGTATGTTGTGACCGAACTCGCCTTCCGCAAGGCATTGGTAGAGTTAGCCTTCCTCAGGTGTGAGCGTTCCGAGATGCTTGTGTCGGCGACGGCTGAATCCTGGCTCGGCGCGGGCCAAGCGGCGGGGACTCACCGATCGGTATCCAAAAACCGGAGGCGTTCGCAAAGGGCCCGGACGCTCGCGCTAGTGCCGTGCAGCTGCCAGAAGACTGACAGCAAGTGCTCGGCCCGGCCACGAAGGCTTTCCGACTGCTCCGCAGAGACGGTGTGGTAGCCGTGGGCGAGCACCGAGCCGTTTCGGATCTCCGCCAGCTCGCGCAGGTTAGCGATGGCTCTCGGCGTCTTCAACTTTGCTCTGACCATGAATTCATCCTCAAGGGCGTACAGCAGCATGGCCGCATCCATCAGGCTCACCTTCACGGGGAGCTCGCTCGTCTCGTATCCGCCGGTGCTGCTCAGCGCATTCTGGAAAGCCGCTGTGACCTCGTTGACGTCGCCGACGAGTCGGTAGTCGGCCTTTTTGCAGTGGAATCCGGGGAAGCGGAGTTCCAGTCGGCGGGCCAGGCAGCCCTCGATCGTCCGGTAAAACAGCAGCGCGGCGAAGTCGTGCCGCCCAATGTCCCGGTAATGCTTGCCGAGCACGTAGAAGGAGACGACCAGGGACGCGGGGTCTGGTGGCTCCTTGGCCAGCTGGTGAAGGAAGGCCAGTTGCTCGGCGACACGACGGCTGGTCTCTTCCGTCAATTCGCGATGAGCTGCCTGGCGGGTACGCTCCACGGCCCGGATGTATTCGGGGAGGCTGGACAGGTCGAGATCGCACCATGCGCGGTACAAGGCACTCAGCGCGCGCATGAAACGGGCGCGGACCGGCTCGGCGATCTGCTCGCATAGCTGCTCGTACTGGGCATGGGCACTGCTGAACCCCCCGCCACGGAACATCTCGAGGGCAGCTGCCATCTCCTGCTCTCCGAACAGGGCTGTCGGATTCTCGAGCAGGAGCGGCCGTTCGTCCCCGGGTACCACCCGCCCGAACTCCACGTCGTAGTCGCCATCGAGATAGCACAGGCCCAGATTGAGCTGCCAGGCCGCCAGCGCCGCGGCGGCACTCATCACCTTCTTGCCGCCGGTGATGTCGATGATCGCGTACGGCCGGTGCCCGTCTGGCACCGCTGACCGGGCAAGTTCCGCCTTGACTTCGCGGTACACACTCTGCGGGTCCGTCGGCTCGACGGAGCGGTGCGAGAAGTCCTGCAGACGCAGCCGTCCCCGCCCGATCACATGGCTGCCGATGAAGTCCACACTGGCGTTGGCCTGCTTGGAATAGATGACGAGCAGACGGGCCGGGCGGAGCATCTCATAGGCCAGGACCGTGGTCAGCGGAGAAAAACCGCTCATGCTGATCAGAAGATCGACACGGCGTTGTTGCAGGGCCGGATTCTCGCTCCGGACCCGGGACACCACGTCGTCGAGCATCTCGGAGAGGAAGTACGCCGTCGCCTGGTCTGAGGGCGTCCCGCCGTCGTCGCCCCAGGACTCTTCGCCGCGCAGGATGCGTCGGAGTTGTGTCTCGCTGTTATCACTGGCCATGGTCACCCCTGGTTGTGGGTCGCTGCGTGACGCAGCGTGGGCACTGTCGACTGGATTGGCTGTCGGCCGCACCGCACTGGCCGCAGTTCGGGCAGATGTGGGCACCCGTCCGGTCTCCGAGCCGACACGGGGCCGCGAGGAGTTCGTTTCCCATCGCTCCGGTCGCGTTCCGCTCGAGGCTGTCCTGCGGGGAGCGGCGTCGGAGTTTGATGACTGGGTAGTCCGTGCCGCATGAGCAGGACTGGGTCGCCCAGTCGCTGTGGCACTCGCGGCATGTCGCTCGGAACGTGCCCTGTCGCGGCTTGAAGTCGTACAGGGCGTTGCTTTCCGTGGCGCAGACCGGGCAGCGGGCCAGACGGCGCAGGACCACGCGTGCCTCCTCGACGGTGGCGAGGAACACTCCGGCCGCTGTTTTTCGTTCCCGGCGTCGGGCGGCCGTAAGGCGCTCCGTGCACCAAGCGTCCACGGCGCAGCGGAACCGGTCCCACTCCGACTGGCTCGGCGGACGCTCCAGCACGACGTCGGCACCGTCGGCGCTGGACGAGAACCAGGTCCCGCACCCGGTCAGCGCGTCGGCCAGACCGTTCGGACAACGGACCCGTGGTGCATAGGCCGAAGCGTCTGGGATGGTCCTCGCCCACTGGAGTGCTTGAGTCACCCGCTCGACGCTGTCGATCTCGGTGGGTGCGACAGGTAGCAGCCCGACGCCGGACCCGTCCGGCAGGTCGTTGCCGATGGTGGCGGCGCGGTCGCGCAAGGGTGTCGGCAAGGCTTCACGTTCAATCCGACTGCCGGGATAGACCACGATCCGCGGGGTGCGCGTAGCTTGCCGGTACCGGCTGAGTTCGTCGAGGAACAGCCGCAGTTCGGCTGCCTCCGGATCGGCCGTGATCGGGTGCGCAACTGGGACAAAGGCCACCAGTGGGGTGTTGCCCCGGTGTATCGCGAAGGTTCCGTCGGGTGGCGTGACCATCGTGAGCGCGTCGTCTGCAGGCCCTGCATAGTGCAGGTCGGGTCCGGCGGGCGCAGGTGCATGGCTCGTCGTTGCCCTGTACCCGAGGGCGTCCAGCGACCGGGCGATGAGCAGCGCGACGAATTGGTTGAAGCTGTCACAGAACTGGCGGGGAGAGACGATGTCGCTGATCCCCGCCTCCCGGTTGGCCCGGGCCCACGCACGCCACAGCGCTCCCGTGGGGCGGTAGTCCTCGTGGTGGGTGAGCAGGTTGGTCTGACGTAGCTCGGGAGCGATGGTGGCGTACCGCAGCACTCGTCGATCCCGGTACAGCCGTGAGGCGCGCAGGCGGGCGATGCGCCTGCGCCGGTCTTCGGTACGGCTCAGCAGTCCCTCGGCTGTGGCATACAACTCTGAGCAGTCGAGTTCGTTCAGGAGCATGGAGAGCCGGAGCCGGGTGCGCCATGGCCTGTCATTGAGCTGCCTGGCGAGCGCCTCGTAGTCCTCCAGAATGCTGCTCGCCGCCTTCAGCTTCCACCGGCGCCAGTCCAGAAAGGCGAGCAGGTGGTCGACGAGCTGGACTGCCACTTGATTCTCGTACAGGTCCGTGTCTGGCTCGTTGTACAGAGCCCGCAGGCGCTTGGGGAACACTCCCCGGATCGTTCGCTTCTCCCAGTCCTCGGTGTGGGCGGCAAGGTAGGAGACCGCGTCCGGGGCGATGCGCCGGGCACGCGAGAGCGGTGTGACGACCGCCTCCCGCCGGAGTCTGGTCGCCGGCCGCTGGCACACCGCCTCGAGGTGGCCCACGCTCGCGTCGATCTCCCGCTCCAGGGCGACGACCGGATCGTCGCCCGTCACGGCCACGAGCTCCGTGATCAGGTCGGTGGCCACGGGCGGGACGGACAGCCACCGGTCGTACTCCGTCTCCGGCAGCTGACGCGGCTGGTGGCCCTCGCCTGACGACGGTCGCTCCAGGGCTGTGGCGAGGGCAGTGCTGATGGCGATGGTGCGCGCACCAAGCGCTTGGTCGGGCAGGGCGTCCCGTCCGAAGCGGCCCTCGCCCGCTGCCCCCGGTGCGCTGGCCGACCAGCGCCTCGACGCGGTCGGTGCGAGTGGTGCCTGTGCCGGGGCGTCCAGTCCGTTGACAACCCCGGGCACGGCCAATTGGTAGCGACCCAGTAGTGGACGGTCCGGCACCCGTCCGACTCGGTCCGCGAGAACCCGGTCCCAGAATCCTCCCGTCATCCGGCTTCAGGACCTTTCCTCGATCAGCGCGTCGAGCAGCGCCCGAGTGGCCACCGGGCCGTTCGACTCGCTGATCTCCACCTTGACCAGCTCGGACCAGCGGTCGTCGATGAGACCGCGCAATTCCAGCAGTTTCTCCGGCTGCAGGTTGTACCTGCCTTCGAGCTTGCGAAGGATCCGGGTGGAGAGAATGTGATCTGTGGCTTCTCCGGGGGATCCGCCAGCGGCCACCACGACAGGTGTGAAGTCCCCGATCTGCTTCTCGAGGCGCGGCCCCCAACCGAGGTTGAAGTCGTTGGCGAGCACACCGGCGAGGTGTTTCCGCAGGAAGTCGACGGCCATCTTCGCGTCGGCCGAATGATCCCGCCATGCCTTGTGGAAACTGTCCAGCAAAGCCCTTCGCGAGATCGCAGACCGGGGCGGGTACTTCTGTGCCGTGAGCGTGGGTGGGGTGGAAGGCAGCTCGATGATGTGGGCCCGGTCGTAGGTCTTGTCGGCGAACTTGACGGTCGTCTCGTCCTGGTTGGCCGTGCCGAAGAACCAGACGTTGTCTGGGACAGGAAGGTGCACGCCCTTGTCAACGACGAGGAGGTCCGCCGTGGGCTCGATGGTGTGCGTGGCCAGCTGGAGCCGGAACTGGGAGCCCGCGTTCTCCAGCCCGGACAGGACATCCGCGAAGTACTGCTCGGGGTGGGCGAGGTTCATCTCGTCGAGGATGATGAAGAATGGCCGGTTGAGATGGGCTGCACAGCCTGCCTGGTAGACGGCTTTTGTGAACGCGGTCTCGTAGTACTTGCGCTCGAAGGCGTTCAGATGGCCGACCAGGTCCTGGCGGTCACGCCAGCCGGCCTGCACCTCGATGACCTCGTACTCGGCGCCGATCGCAGCAGCGAACGCCTTGGGGAACGTGGTCTTGCCGATGCCGCTGATGCCCTGGAGGATATGCAGCCTGCTCATGGCCAGGCCGCCGAACAGGCAGCGGATGTCCCGCTCGGAGTAGGCCAACGGAACCGGGCCGCGGCGATGCCTGCGGTCGGCCAGGATGCGCTGCTGCACCTCCCGTACCAGTTCGGTGAGATGCAGTGGCCTGTCACTGGCGTCGCACACCCTCTGCAGCGCGGGGGTCTCGTCGAGTTCCTGGAGCCCGGGGAAGGGCCTCGGCGCGTGGGCGTTGCTGACCAGCTTGTCCAGTTCGGTCTGAGCGTCGTTCAGCAGCTGCTGGTGCAGATTGACCCGGTGCCAAAGCACATCCCGGTGCTCGCGGAGCTCCTCCACTTCATTGTTCGCGATCGTGAAGGAGTGGTTCTCGCTCCGCAGCCGGGCCCTGTCCATCTCCAGTTCGGCGCGGATCACCTCGCACTGCTCGTGCTCCTGCTTGAGCCGTTGCAGCAGCTCCACATCGGCAGCGCTGGGCATGGTGGCGATTTTCTGAAGGAGCCGCTCGTTCTCGGCGTTGAGCCTTCGGACCGTGCCGTCGCGCGCTTCCAGCCCCTCGTGGCCGACCTCTCGTAGCGCGTCGTCACGTTCGCGCAGTTGCCGCTCGAGGTCGAGCCCGTGCTGCATCACAACGTCGTGCTCGCGCCTCAGCGTCTCCAGGTCCAGCTGGACCGTCTTGAGTTCACCGGCTACGGTCAGGCGCGCCTGCTGCCGCAGATGCTCCCGGTCCTCCTCCTGGATCTCCGCGGCGGCACGAAGGTGCCGGTCCCGCTCACGGAGCTCCTTCTCGCGCGCGGCCATTTCTGCGCGCTGACGTTCGAGTTCCTCCCGAACATCGTTGCGGGACCGCTCAAGTTCGGCGGTATGGCGCTCTCGCTCTTCCTCGTGCTCGCTCCTGCGTCGCTCAACATCCGAGAAGAGGCGCTGCCGCTCGATCTCCACGTCCGCCAGCAGGCGCTGCCGCTCCTCGGCCAGACGTCGCAGGTGGACACGCTCCTGTTCTAGGAATCCGGCCTCAGCGTCCAGCCGACCCTTCTCGATCTCCAGCGCCTGGCGGTTCAGTTCCTTCTCACGGCTGTCCAGTACCGCTCGCCGGGCGCGCAGGTCCCCCTCCGCCTCGACGAGGTGCAGTCTGTCCTGGTCGAGTTCTTGCCGAGCGGCCTCAACGGCGCCTTCTCCCGCCTGCAACGCTTCCCGGGACTCATCGAGCTGCTGCTCCCGAGCACTAAGTCCGCGTTCTCGCTCGGCAAGAGCGGTCAGGTCCCCGTCGAGCTTCTGCCGGGCCTTACGGTAGATGTCAGCCTGCTGCTGTGCGAGAGCCCAGGCTTCTTGAGCCGTGGTGAGTGGGACATCGTCCGGCATCTGTTGCGGCAGGTCAGCCGCGACTCCTTCACGCTCAGCCACGGTGTTCGCCTGGCGCTGGCCCTTCTTCACGCCCTTGAGGAGACTCGCCGCTGCCTGATCCCTCCTCGGCGGCGCGCTGCTTCGGTTGCGTCGAGAGGACGGGGGCATCAGGCTCCTTGCTCGCTTGCTCGCTGGTTCTCGGGTGGGTGACGAGCCGGGAAACGGTCCAGTAGGTCAGGCTGAGGATGTCTTCCGCCTCGTCCGGGGTGGGTTCGGTGTCCTGGTGATGGACGCCCGAGTTACGCAGGCCAGCTGCTTCGTCCAGCTGCTGGCACAGGTCGGGCCTGAGCTGCAGGGCCGCGCGCAGCGGATGGCCAGGGTGAGCGACGCTCGCCAGCAGCGCTACGACGACACTCGGGCGGAAGGACGGCAGGTGTCCGACCGAGGCGCGGGCAATCTGGTCACCACTTTGCCGCTGCATTCCGACGGGGAGGGGTGTGGTGATAGCCAGCGCCTTGCGTGCCTCCTCGAGCTGGGCCTTCACCGACGTCGCATCACCCAAGACCGGATCGTCGAGCTGCAGCACCAGTGCCGGGGGCAGCGGGTAGCGGGCGGACACTGCGGCGAAGGTGTACTCAAGGATCTTTACGGCGTTGTTTACTGCCGTCTGCCGAAGCCTGCCGCCGATCGCACCCAGCAGACGGGCGTCGGCGAGATCGGCCTCGACTTCGGTGAACAGTTTGAGAATCTCGCGGTGCTCCGGCTCATGGATCCAGGCACCGAGGTGCCTTTCGACACGGACGGCTCCCTCGGCGCGCAGGCGTATGTATTCCTCCTGTCGCTTCGTCGCGTCGGCGGGCGCAAGTTGCCCTTCAATCTCCGCGACGAGCGCGGCCAGAGCCCGGTCTTTCGACATCCGGGCGCGCATCGCCTCCTTCAGCCCGGCGTCGGGCCAGCCTGAGAAGGGGTCGAGCGCCTCCCAGTCCGCGCTGGTCAACGCGTCCTCCGGCAAGTGGACGTAACTCACCAGCAGCACAGGCTCAGGCTGCGCCGTAATCAAGGAGACACGGGAGATCTGGACCGGCGATGGACTCCCCGAACCCCCGTCCGGATCTTCTTCCGGTGCGGCGGCAGCACCAGAGCGCGCTTGATGCGCCAGCCTGACGATCGATCGAGGGCTCGGCGGACGCGGTGGTGGGACGTCATGAACTCGCGGCACAAGCGGCATGACCGATGGGGAGTCCCTGCGGTAGTCCACCCGTAAGAGGGGCCTGCCGTCACGGCGGTAATCCACGTTGGCGTACCCCAGGTCCTCGATCAGCGTCGGCCACAGCGGCCGACTGGTCGCCTCACCGAACGGGTCCTGGAAGACGTGTACAACCCGCAGCTTCTCCGTGTCCCATGCTTTTCCCGCCAGCGCATCGCGGCCCTTCACTGTCAGCCTGCGGTGGCGATCGATGAAATGCAGCTGCCTGAGCATCTCCAGGATCTGACGGCACATGTCGGGATGCAGACGGGTCAGCGCGGCCATCTCGTCCGGCTCGTGCACCCCCGCCTGCCAGAGGCGGGCGATCACTCGCGTGAAGGTGTTGAGGCGGCTTTCGACCGGATCTGGTACGAGAACACGCCAGCACCAAGCCGGCCACAGCACCCAGCGGCCACCCTCGGGAGGGAGGCGAATACCACCAACGTCAAGAATTGCGGTACCACGGTCAAATGACACGGCCATGAGATCCCTCTTTGCACAACTCCCGGAAAGAGACCAACCCTTTGACCTCGCCCACGGTCATCGCGGCGTCGAACATCGTCTCATCGCCTACCACGATGAGCAGTCGCTTCTGTCGGCTCATCGCGACACACAGCCGGTTGGTGAGCAGGAGGTGGCCGTACTTGCGCCGGTTGGCCCTCGACGTGCCGCCCGGATGGTTGTTGCTCCGAGTGACGGAGAGCAGCACGATGTCGAACTCCCGCCCCTGGAAGGCGTCAACAGTCCCGACGTGCAACCGGTCAGTGAGCCGACCGCTCGCCCGGTACTCGCCCGACCTGTCCCTAACCGCCAGTCCTACGGCTTGGAGAGCGGTCCAGATGGCCTGCACCTGGGCCCGGTAAAAGGCGATCACCCCGAAGTCGTGCTCAGCGGGCGCCTCGTCGCACAGCCGCAGCAGTTCTTCTGCGATCCAAGTGGCTTCGGCGGGACGGGACTTGCTCCGTCCGGCGTCCTCCCCCGGGAACCGGTCCTGGCCCAGGTGGGCCCAGACGGCCACGAGGTCGCCGTACCGCTCGATGCCGTGATGCAATGCTGCGGTGTTCGGTCCCGAGTCGAGCTTCGTGTCCTCGGCGTAGAAGGCGTCACTGACGAAAGCCCCGAGCACCGGATGCATGCGGAACTGCGTATCGAGGGTGATCTCCCGTTCGGCGCGACCTTTCTCGTGCTTGGCGGCCCGGAGATAGTGAAAGAGACGTTCGAACATGCTCTGGCGAAGTGCGGTGAGGATGTCCTCCTCCGCCGAGGTCTCCAGCTCGCGTTCGATGTCCGGTTCAAGGAGGTGTGGTAGCTGTCGGTGGTCGCCCACGAGGATGATCCGCCGCGTGGCCAGGCAGAGCGGGATCATCAGGTCGAGCGGGTTCGCTCGGGCCGCCTCGTCAACGATGACCGTGTCGAATTGGATGTGGTTTCCCACCTCCTCCGCCATTGCCTTGGAACTGGACTGCTGGCACGTCGCGGCGAGGACAGCGGTGAAGTCCCGGACCGCTTCCGCGACGGCATCCGGATCGTTCTCCAGCTCGTCGAGGAACTGCTCCACAGCGGCGGCCGCGCCGTCGGCCGAGGTCTCCAAGCGCTCCCGCAGGGCACCGACGACTTCACCGAAGAGTCGTACCAACTCGTCGTCGGACGCCACCCGGAGCGGTGCCATGATCGGCGCAGCAAGATCGAGCAGGCGGTCACGGAGCAGCGCGACGCGCTCCAAGAAGGGCGCGGGCGGCGTCTCCGACTCCTCCCAGGCCGCCGCTTCCTCCAGCAGAACCCGGTCTTCGTCGGCGAAGGCGTCCTGTGACGCGAGTCTGAGCAATGCCTTGCGTGCCATATGCGGACCGTCGTCGGAGAACGAGGTTGGATCGGTGCGGATTCCGGAAACCGCGCGCCGCAATGGCGCGAGGTCATCGACTGCGAATCTCGGCTGGTCAGTTGCAGCCGCCAGGTCCGAGTGAGCACGCATCAGGCGGCTGCGCAGGGTGACAGGCAGGTAGCTTCCGGCCAGCCGGTCGATCTGCCCGATCAGCTCCGCCGTGTGGCCGGGGCTCAGAGGCTGCTTGCCGTAGCCGATCACCAGGGTCTCCACTTGCCTGACCGCGCGCTGGAGCTGACCGGCCGGTGACAGCGCAGTGCGCAGCTCATTGGCCTTCCGATCGCACCAGTCCTGCACCCTGCGGTTGCCATCCTCGTACTGTCGGGAACCGATCTTCACGGCTGGCAGACCGAGTACTTCGGTGCGCCGGACAACCTCGTCCACGGCATCGTGTTGGAAACTGGTAAGCAGAACGCCGTGCCCGACGTTCCCAGCCTCCTTGCCGAGCTGGACCAGGCACTGCTGGATCGCGGTGATCACACTGGTCTTGCCTGTTCCGGGTGGCCCTTGGATCAGGACGATGTCGGGCGTGTTCAGGGCAAGGCGCACTGCGGCCTGTTGCTGCTCGGTGAAACTGCGGTAGGGAGCGAAAGCAGCGAGGCTCGTGGGCTCGATGATCTTGCGCCCGGAGGGGGTTCCCTGCACCGGCGCGCCCTCGAGGAGCAGCCCGAGCTGCGGCATCGGCGTTTCCATTTTGGCGATCTTGTTACGCGCCTTGCGTTGCCGTGCGAGCCGGACACGGTCGCCGGCAAGGCTCAGATAGACAGCCCCGTCCTTGGGCGGCGGTGTGAACTCCCGCTCCTCCGGAGCACGAAGCGCGATCTCGCACGCCGCGGCGTTGACCCACGCGACTGTCCCACTGAATGACGCTTCGTGGCGTGGTCCTTCAATCTGCACCATGCCATCCGTGAGCCCGTCCGGCGGGTGACTCGAAGCCTCCAGATCGCTGTGCTCGTCGCTGAGTCGATCGAGGAACTCCTTGCCGCTGTTCGGGTCGAGATGGAACCGGAACGTCCGGCTGTCGATCTGGTGGACCCTGGTGTACTGGGCCGATCCCAGCGTGACCGCCCTTTCGGCGATCTGCCGCCGCTCGCGTTCGCTGTAGCCGTCCCAGTGGTTGAGGTACTGCTTGCCAGAACTGAGAAGCTTCTGGAACGCGGCATTGTGCTCCTCGCGGAAGGTCGTGACGAACGTCGAGTCCCGGAACTCGACATCGGCCTTCACCAGGGTCAGTGCGACAGCGGAACTCTGGCCGCGACGCACTCTTCGGACGGTCCGCACCCACAGTTGGCCGTTTCGCCGCTCGACCGGTGCGCTGAACGACTTGCCGTGGAGCAGGAACGCGTTGTCCGAGGAGGCTGCCTGGTTGGGGCCGGCGGAGGCGAACAGCCTCGCGGGGCGGTCCGAACCCCGGAGGTCAGGCAGCAGGAACTGTTCGGCGAGCCAGTTCTCGACCTTCTTCACCCTGGCCCGGCCGGACTGCACTCGCGCGATGGACTCAAGAGTCTTCTCGTCGAAAGTGATGCCCACGTCGCCGTCCCAGTGCACAGCATGCGCGAAACGGTGAATCTGGATCGCGACGGTGTTGTCCTGGCCTGACCTGGCAACCCAGCCGAGATGGGGCAGCCCTGTGTCGAAGACCATGTCGAGCGCGTCCTGATCGGCCGGTCCCACACCCTCGACCTGCCAGGCTTCGGTGCCGACCTGGAGCAGCGACTTACCGGCGGCCTGGGAGCGGCGGAGCGTGGCTTCTTCCCCGATCTTGGCACCGGAGGAGGCACGGTTGCCCAGGAGCCTGAGGACGATTGTCGTGGGGGCGCCGTAGGAAAGTTCCTGGATCTTCACTCGTGGCCTCCGGGATGCACGGCGAAGCACAGCCAACGGTTCGGGCGGTTCGGCCGGGCAATGCGAACGCTCCACATCGGTTGGCCCTCCGCCGCAGGGAGCATCGCGACTGTGCCGTCTGGAAGCGACCGTCTCGACGTGGCGTCAGGGGACACGAGCTCGACCGTCATGCCCGCGTGGTTGCCGATCTTCAGGCGCCTGCCTTCCCACCGCAGTTGGAACATCAACCGATCCGGGTCGGCCACCAGGCCGAGTACCGCACCACGGGTCAGATGGAGCTCCTCACCGTCGACCCCGACCAGTTCAGCCCGGCTGATCGCCGGTGGCTCCGGATCGTCGTCGGCAGCGTGTGGTCCCGCTTCGTTGCCGAGATCGACAAGCACCTGGGTATGGAGGGTGGCCGGGCGGGAGGTCTCGTCGCACCAGGGGCACCGCTCGACCGTCGCGTCGACGTAATACGTCATGGTGCACGCGGAACAGGGCACCGTGGCTGCAGCGGCGGCTCGAAGGAGGTCGGCCCATACACCCTGGCCCGGCCGCTGGTCACGTTGGTTCAGTCCCTCAACGAACGTCCATCGGAAGCAGTCCTTAAGTGCAGCGTCGAATACCAGCGTCCTGGGAATGCCGAGGGTTGACCTATTCGACTGGTCGCCCGGATGGTCGATCCACGGATGCGATCCGTCGAGAGCGTCCGCCTCCTCCTGCTCATCCGCTTCGTAGAGGCCATCTCCTATGAACGGGTGGTGGAGCGCGAGTACCTCGTATGCGATGACGGCGAACGCGAAGGCGTCACTGAGGCTGTTGGCCGGCAGACCGGACCCGGGTCGGAGCTCAGGGGCGGAGTAACGCGCGGTGTATTCCGGCCGCCCGGCCGC
>CAMLJW010000058.1 GCA_946480485.1 uncultured Streptomyces sp.
CTCATAGACCCCGGACCCGCGCGCGCCCGTCCGCGCCGGGTTCGGAACAGGGGCCGCTGCTCACACCCCCGAAGGGCGGCTGCGGCCCTGTTAGCGGTAACCAGCGACTCGACTGGCCGATCAACTCCCGGAGTCGCCCGCGTGAGGACTGAGTACACCCATGCTGACCAGCAGGATGATCAAGAGGCCGAGCAGGATCCGGTAGTAGACGAAGGGTATGAAGGACCTGGTGGTGATGTACTTCATGAACCAGGCGATGACCGCATAACCCACCAGGAAGGCGATGATCGTCGCGAAGATCGTCGGGCCCCAGAAGACGTGACCGCTCTCACTCGCGTCCTTCAGTTCGAAGAGGCCGGAGGCCAGCACCGCCGGTATGGCGAGCAGGAAAGAGTAGCGGGCCGCCGCCTCGCGGGAGTAGCTCATCAGGAGACCGCCGCTTATGGTGGCGCCGGAGCGGGAGACTCCGGGAATGAGGGCCATCGCCTGGCAGACGCCGTACACCAGGCCGTCCCTGACGGTCAGTTCCTGCAGCGTTTTGCGCTCCTTCGCCGCCCGGTGCTTGCCGCCCGTCTCGTCGCGCGCCGCCAGACGGTCCGCGACGCCCAGGACGATGCCCATCCCGATCAGGGTCGTCGCGGTGATGCGCAGATCGCGGAAGGGTCCCTCGATCTGGTCCTTGAAGGTGACGCCCAGCACACCGATCGGGATCGACCCGATGATCACGAGCCAGCCCATCCGCGCATCGTGGTCCTGCCGCATCGCCTTGTTCGCCAGCGAGCGGAACCAGGCGGAGATGATCCGCGCGATGTCCTTGCGGAAGTAGATCAGCACCGCGGCCTCCGTACCGATCTGGGTGATCGCGGTGAAGGCCGCCCCCGGGTCCTCCCAGCTCGCGAGCGCGGCGGTCAGCCGCAGATGGGCGCTGGAAGAGATGGGCAGGAATTCGGTCAGCCCCTGGACGAGTCCGAGGATGAGGGATTCAAACCAAGACATGAGGTTCAGTGATCCAAGTGCTGGGGGCGGGAGCGGAGCGAGGTGGTCGAACGCGCCGTCGTGCCGATCGGGGTGGTCGGGCGCGCCGTCGTGACGATCGGATGATCGGCGCGCCCGGGGCAGCGTAGCGTCCCGCCGTTACCGTGTGGCGACAGGGCCTCCACAGCGCGGATGGGGCCCAACTCGAGGGCCACCAGGCGCTGCGCGACGCGCACGGGCTTGAGCCGCTCGCCGCGCTCCAACGGGCCCGAGCCGCTCGCCGCGCTCCACCTGGCCCGAGCCGCTCGCCGCGTTCCACCGGGCCGCCGCCGCGCTCGTACGGCTCCGGCTCGGCGCTTCCCGGTCTTCCCTCAGCGACTGCGGAAATGGTGGCGCCTGCGCCAGGCGAGTGCCGCGCCGGCCAGGGCCGGGAGGGCGATGCAGGCCATCGCGATCAGGAAGGTGGGGGATGCCGGTGTCGAGGCGCGGGCGCCGGCCACGACATAGGCGGCCGTGTTCGGGATCGAGCCGAGGCCCGTGGCGAGAAGGAAGGGAAGCGGGCCCATGCGGGAGACGGACGCGCAGTAGTTCGCGGCCCAGAACGGCACCCCGGGGAACAGCCGCACGGCCATCATCGAGCGGAACCCGTGACGGCTGAGCCGGCCGTCGGCCGCCTTGAGCCAGCGCCCGCGCAGCAGTGGCCGCAGCGCGTCCCGCCCGAGCGTCCGGCCGAGCCCGAACGCGATACCGGCCCCGAGCACCGTGCCGCCGAGCGCCGCCCCGAGCCCGAGTTGCGAGCCGAAGAGGGCTCCCGACGCGAGGTTGAGGAGCGGCCGCGGCACGAAGGCGACCGTGCACAGCCCGTACGCCACCGCGAACACCGCGGCCGCGGCGGCACCGTCCAGCTGCGGTGGCCAGCCGTCGGCCAGCAGCTGCTGCGGCTCGAAGAGCAGCACGGTCGCGGCGGCGGCGACCAGCAGCGTCACGAGGAGTGACAGCCGAGACCACGGAGAGAGCAGGGCTCTCGTGCAGTGCGTGGTTAGACCCGTCGGCGCGGCGGCGGGCGCGGGGGTGGCGAGCGCGGCCGTGCCGAACTCAGCCGTGGCGAGCTCGGGGGAGGCGCACTCAGCGGTGGTGAGCTCCGTGGCGGCGGCCCCGGGAGCGGTCGTGGCGGTGCCCCCGGAGCAGGTGGTGGCATTGAGCATCGGGTGACACTAACCGACCCATGTGTGTGATCGCCCCGCGGTGCTGTGACGGCAGGACGACATGCTGTGTCGTCGTGGGGCGGAACGGCACAATGGACCTGTGGACGAGCCGATACCCGTGACGCGGGACGTGGATCACGGGACCGCGAAGCTGATGCCGGACGTCGACCGGAAGCGGGCCTGGCTGCTGACGGTCGACGGGGCGCCGCAGTCGTACGTCGATCTGGACGCGCCGACGCACCTGGAGTTCGAGTACGCGCGACGGCTCGGGCACGTCCTCGACACCCTCGCCGAGCCGGGACGCGCGCTCGACGTACTGCACCTCGGCGGCGGCGCGCTCACCCTGCCCCGCTATCTCGCCGCGACCCGGCCGGGGTCCCGGCAGGACGTCGTCGAGGGTGACCGAGGCCTGCGCGACCTCGTCGCCGAGCACCTTCCCCTCCCCGACGACGCGGGCATCGCGCTGTACGGTGCGGATGCCCGCGCCTGGCTCGAAACCGCCGCCTCCGACTCCGTCGACGTCCTGATCGCCGATGTCTTCGGCGGCTCGCGCGTCCCGGCGCACCTGACGACGGTGGCGTACGTCCGAGAGGCCGAACGGGTCCTGCGCGGCGACGGTGTCTATCTGGCGAACCTCGCCGATGCCGCGCCCTTCGCCTTCCTGCGCTCCCAACTCGCCACGCTGTCCACGGTATTCGAGGAACTGGCGCTGATCGCCGAGCCCGGCGTCCTGCGCGGCCGCCGCTTCGGCAACGCGGTCCTCGTCGGCTCCCACCACCCCGTCGACACGGGCACCCTCGCCCGCCGCACCGCCTCCGACGCGTTTGTGGCCCGGGTCGAGCACGGTGCCGCGCTGCGCGTCTTCGTGGGGGACGCCGAGCCCGTACGGGACGAGAACGCGGTCCCGTCGCCGGAGCCCCCGGACGGCGCCTTCAGTATCGGCTGACCCGGCCCTGCGGGAACGACAGCCTCTCAGCCCTTCAGGCCCGATCAGGGCCGGCCCTTACGCTAAGTCACGACCGCGGCGGCGGTCGGCAGCATGTGGTTCCGGCCCGCCCGGGTGGGGCGGCGCGGGAGTCTCGGGGCGGCGGTACTGGCCACCGGCGAACCATCGTCGCCGCCCCGATTGCCCATCCCATTCCCTCCGTAGCGACTGTTTCCGGAAGTTACGAATCCGTGGGCGCGCTGTCGGTGAGCCGCACCGTGGCCAGGATCTTCTGGACGGTCGCCTCCGGAATCTCGTCGTCGACGCCCTTGGCACCGTACAGATTCCAGGTCACGAAGTCGCCCGCGCCGTTCTTGAACGCGAACGTGATGGCCTTGCCCTCACTCTCGCACTTCCCGTTCTGCGGCGTGTTCTCGGAATACGCGGTGGCGACACTGCCCTGCAGACCTGAAGTCGTCTTGTACGCCTTCGGCTTGGCGAACTTGACGCTCTTCTTGTCCGGCTGCGTGTAGCCGCCGAAGATCCACCACGGCACCCGGGTCTCGGCCGCCTCAGCCGTGTCCTTGGCGCCGTTCTCGCCACGCGTTCCGGCGGTCGCCAGGGCGGTGTCCTCCTTGCGGCCGTCCTTGTCCTCGTCGCTGGTGCACCACTTGGACTGGAGATAGGCGGGAGCGGTGACGGTGGACCGGTCCGTTTTGCCTTTCTCCTCCCATTCGAAGCCCACGCTGGTGTCCGCGCTGTCGAGTTCCCACTCGGCGGGAACGTCGAACTTGGTGCCGAACCGTGGGTTGACCACGACCTTCCAGCCGGGAATGGTCGGCTTCTCGCCGTCGGTGCCGCGCGGGTTGGCCTCACCGCCGGACGTGGACGCGCTCGGCTTCTTGGACGCGGGGGCGGTGGTCGCCGCGCCCTTCTTGTCGGAGTCCTTGGCCGTGTCGTCCCTGTCGCCGCCCAGAACCAGGAAACCGGTCACACCGGCCGCGACGACGACGGCGGTGGCCGCGACGATCGCGACGACCGTCGTCCTGTTGCCACCGCCGCCCTGCGGCGGCCGGGGTGCGCCCAACGGGGCCGTGGGCGCACCCCAGCCCGGCTGACCGGACTGCTGCGCATAGGGGTTGGGCTGCTGATATCCGGGCTGCTGATACGGATTCGGCTGCTGGTATCCCGGCTGCTGATAGGGATTCTGACTCGGGTCCTGCGGGTTCTGCGCGCCCCCGGGCGGCTGCTGTCCTGGCCACATGGGCGCTAACCCTAATGGCGCAGGGACACGTTTTTGTCACTGCCCCACGCAGATGCTGTGCTGGATCGGGACCCTGACGGGTCCTCATGCACGAAAGCACCCCGAGTTCCCGGTGACTGTCGCCATCCAGCGGGAGGAGGGCGCCGGTGACCGTGGAGATGACGGCCCGCCGGCCATGATCGGCTCGGTCGGACGGTAGAGGCCGCTCGCGTCGCCCCGGACGCGGATGTGGGCCGGCGTTCTGCGGGGGTGCGGGGGTGCCGGGGCCGTGACGTGCATCGGCATCGGGCCGGCTACGGAGAGGCAACCTTTGGGGCTCCTCTGCCGTCTCAGTGAACAGGTAGGCTGCCCCGGCGTGCGCTCACCGGAGAGTGCACATCCGGGAACGCACATTCAGGGCATGGGGAGGAGACTGCGTTGCACGTCCAGGAATGGCTCGAGACCGTGCCTGCGGTCGCCATCTACGCGCTGGTGGGCGTGGTCATCGGTCTGGAGAGCCTGGGCATTCCGCTGCCAGGCGAGATCATCCTGGTCTCCTCGGCGCTGCTCGCCTCCCAGAACGGTGAGATCGATCCGTTCGTCCTCGGTGCTTGCGCCAGCGCGGGCGCCATCATCGGGGACTCCATCGGCTACGCCATCGGCCGCAGGGGTGGACGCCCGCTGCTGGCCCGGCTCGGCGGCAAGTTCCCCAAGCACTTCAGCGAGGGCCATGTCGCCACCGCGGAACGGTCCTTTGAGAAGTGGGGCATGTGGGCCGTGTTCTTCGGCCGCTTCGTCGCCCTGCTGCGGATCTTCGCGGGCCCCCTCGCGGGCGTCCTGCACATGCCGTACTGGAAGTTCCTGATCGCCAACGTCTTCGGCGGGATCCTGTGGGCGGGCGGCACTACGGCGGTCATCTACTACGTCGGCGTCGTCGCCGAGTCCTGGCTCAAGCGGTTCTCCTGGCTCGGCCTGGTGGTGGCCCTGCTTATCGGGCTCGTCTCGATGCTGGTCCTCAAGCGCAAGGCCAAGAAGGTGCAGGCGACGGCTCCGGCGACGGCCGAGCCGGAACCGGTCCCGGTAGCCGAGTGACAGAGTCCGAACGGTCCCGGCGGGCGCGAGTGTTTCGTTCGAGGCCAACGTCGCTCACACGTATGCCCATTCGGGCGACATACCGCTGGAGATGGTCATGACCGTCTCGGTCGGGCGTGCGCTGAGGACGTCCGCCGAGGGTCGCCCGTACGGCTGTCGGCGTGCGGTCATGCGCGCTCCCATCGGACACTTCGACAACGCCACCCGCTTCCGACTGCCTCGACGAACTGACTCTTGGGGCCTCAGGCCGCCGCGTGATGGGCCAGGGCGACGTGGGGGTCCGTTTCGCCGGGAGCGGGTGACGGGTCGGCGTGGACCAGGGCCGCGGTGAGCCCCGGGACGGCGTGCAGCAGGGCGTGTTCGGCCTCGACCGCGATGCGGTGGGCGTGCCGTACGCTCGCGTCGCCGTCGACGACCACCGCCACCTCGGCACGCAGCCGGTGGCCGATCCAGCGCAGCCGCAGTTCGCCGACGCCCCGCACGCCCGGCACCGCACGCAGCGCCCGCTCGGCCCTGTCCAGCAGCGCCGGGTCGACCGCGTCCATCACACGGCGCAAGACCTCCCGCGCGGCGTCGCGCAGCACCAGCAGCAGGGCCGCCGTGATCGCCAGCCCCACGATCGGGTCGGCGAGTTGCCAGTGCAGCGCCGCGCCCGCCGCGCCCAGGAGCACGGCGAGTGAGGTGAACCCGTCCGTGCGCGCGTGCAGGCCGTCCGCGACGAGGGCGGCCGAGCCGATCTCGCGGCCGACGCGCATGCGGTAGCGGGCCACCCACTCGTTGCCCGCGAAGCCGATGACGGCCGCGGCGGCGACGACCGGAACGTGCGCGACCGGGCGCGGATCGACCAGCCGGTCGATCGCCGTCCAGCCCGCGAAGACCGCGGACGCGGCGATCGTCAGCACGATCACGAGGCCGGCCAGATCCTCGGCACGCCCATAGCCGTACGTGAACCGCCGCGTCGCCGCGCGCCGGCCCAGCACGAAGGCGATCCCGAGGGGTAGGGCGGTGAGCGCGTCCGCGGCGTTGTGCACGGTGTCGCCCAGCAGCGCGACCGAACCGGAGATCACGACCGCTGCTGCCTGCGCCGCGGCGCTCACGCCGAGCACGGCCAGCGAGATCCACAGAGCCCGGATACCGCGGGCGGAGGACTCCAGAACGGCGTCGACCTTGTCGGCGGCCTCGTGGGAGTGGGGGGTGAGGAGGTGACGCAGCCGCTGGCGCGGACGGGAGAGGCACGAACGGTGCTCGCGTCGGCTGTGGCTGTGGCCCCCGGTCTCGCTGTGGCTGTGCTCGTGCTGGTGGTGGGTGTGCTCATGGTGCTCGGCGCTCACAAGCGTCCCCTTTCCCGCGGGAGAGTGGACTCGGCGATGCCCACGGATCCATTATGTGCGTATGAGCGCACGCATGCACCTGTCACCTGCGCACCATGCGCAGCCGGGTACCACCGGTGAGGAGCAGTTCGCCCTCGCCGCCGAACTCCTCGCCCTCCTCGGCGACCGCACCCGCCTCGTGCTGCTGCACGCACTGGCCGACGACGAGGCCGACGTCACGACGCTCACGGAGCGGTGCGGAGCCGCCCGCCCGGCGGTCAGCCAGCACCTGGCGCGGCTGCGTCTCGCGGGGTGGGTGAGCACCCGCAAGGAGGGCCGTCGGGTGATCTACTCCCTGCGGGACGGCCACCTGCCCAGGGTCGTGGACGAGGCCCTCAACCTCGCCGACCACCGGCTGAGCGATCGGCCGGACCACGACTGAGCGGCCGGGGACATGACCGAGAGGCCGCCGGACATGGCTGAGGGATGGGGGGTGCCGGCCGGCATACGGCTGAGGAAGCGTCCGCCCGCGCTCCCGCGTTCAGTCCTCCAGCGCCCCCGCCGTTCAGTCCTCCAGCGGATCGCCCTCGCGCAGCTCGCGGCGCTCCAACGGCCGGGTCGCCGGGCCATGCAGCACCTCGCCGTCCGTGCCGAAGCGGGAGCCGTGGCACGGGCACTCCCAGGCGTGTTCCGCCGAGTTGAAGGCGACCAGGCACCCCATGTGCGTACACCGAGCGGACACGGCGTGGGCCCGGCCGTCCTCGTCGCGGTATACGGCACAGCGCTGCCCGGCGTGGCGGACCACGGCGCCGCTGCCGGGCGCGATGTCGGCCAAGAAGTCGGCGTGCGGCGAAGGCAGCCGGTCTCCCACGAAGTGCCGGGCCACCTTCGCCTGGTGCTTGAGGAAGGCCGGTGCCTCACGGAGTACGGAACGCAGTCGCCGCGGATCGTACAGCTCGGCCCACGGCGGGCGGTCGCCGGTGATGAGCCCGGCCAGCAGCCGGCCGGCCATGATTCCGCCGCTGATCCCCCAGCCGCCGAATCCCGTGGCGACGTACGCGTGGCGCGAGGCCGGAGGCAGATGACCGACGAGCGGCACCGTGTCGGTGGAGTCGTTGTCCTGCGTGGCCCACCGGTGCGTGAGCGTGATGTCCGGGAAGTGCTCCTCGGCCCAGCCGGCGAGGCGCGCGAACCGTTTGTCGGTGTCGCCGGTGCCGGGTGTGAAGTGTTCGCCGGTGACGATCAGCAGCCGTTGCCCGTCCTTGTACGGGGCGGTACGGACCGATCGGGTGTCCTCCTCGGGCGTGATGTACATGCCGGCGGGATCGCGGTCGGCCGGAACGGGCGCGGCCACGACGAGTTCGCGGCGCGGCGAGAGCCGCGTGAACAGCAGCGCCCGGTCGAAGACCGGATAGTGCGTGGCGATCACGACATCGCCGGCCGTCACCCGCGCCCCGGTCTCGGTGGTCAGGCGGCACACGGCGCCTTCCTCGAGGCCGAGCACCCGAGTGCGTTCATGGATCAGGGCGCCCCGGGCCCGCAGGTCATCGACGAGGGCCAGCAGGTACTTGCGGGGGTGGAACTGGGCCTGCTGCGCGACACGGACCGCGCCCGCCACGGAGTAGGGGAGCGCGGTCTGCCTCACGAACTCCGCGGGCAGCCCGGCCTCCTGGGCGGCGTCCGCCTCCGCGCGGATCTCGCCGACGCGTCCGCGGTCCCGGGTGTACGTGAACGCGCTCGCCCGCTCCCAGTCGCAGTCGATGTGCAGCTCGTCGACGAGGGCCGCGGCGTGCTCGATCGCCTCGGTCTGCGAGCGCGCGTACAGGTGCGCCGCCTGCCGGCCCCGGGTGCGGCGCAGACGGTCGTAGATCAGTGTGTGCTGGGCGGAGAGCTTGGCGGTGGTGTGGCCGGTGACGCCGGCGGCGACGCGATCGGCCTCCAGGACCGCGACGCTCCGCCCGGCGCGGGCCAGTTCCCAGGCCGTGCTGAGCCCGGCGATGCCCGCGCCCACCACGGCCACGTCCACGCTCACGTCCGTGTCGAGCGCCGGAAACGGCTCGCCCGGCGCCGTGTCCATCCAGTACGAGCCCCGAATTCCTGCGGTCTCGGTCATGCGCACCGAGTCCCCGGGAACGGGCGGACGAAGCATCGGCCTGCTCCACACGGCCGTGTAACGCACCGCCCGTTTCAGTCGCGGCCGATGGGTACTCGGGATCATGAACGGAAGAAGTAGGAGGTACCCGTCATGGAACCCGGCGCCAGGACAGATATCGATCCGGTCGGCATCGAGCCGGTGAACGAGGAGCCCGGGAACGGAGACGGGGTACGGGCTGTCCTCGCTCGCCGGAGGGACGGCGCTGGGGAGCAGGAGTTCACGGTGGGTCTTGAGAGCCACATCATCCTGGGCGAGGACTGAGCCGCGGAGCATGGCGGAGAGCCATGGAGAAGACTTCCCTCCCCTTCCCGCTCCCGTCACGCTGCGTGAGCGGCACCTATTCGAGGACCTCGAGACCGCCTTACCGGACGCGGGAATGCGCCCCGGTGATCGCCGCGGCAGGCGGCAGGCTCGACGTGGTGCCGGCGGGGGTGCCGGGGTCCGGGAGCGGCGCCCACTGAGCGCGGGACGCCAGGGCGGGGGATGCTGTAACCGAAGGGACCACGGATCCGCGCGTGCTCCTGATGCTGTCGGGGGCCTTCCGGCACGGGAAGGCCATCGGCGGCTGGGCGGGTGCCGAGACCGCTCTGGATCCGCGGGTATCCCGGTGCCGGTGCGCCGGTCGGGATGCCCGCGGACAGCGGCACGAGCGCCCTGGAACAGGGCGACCTCGACTGCTGGGCGAGTACTGGGTCCGGGCGCGATTCGGCACCGGCGGCTGAGCACGCCGGTCAGTGAGACCAGGGCGGTACTGACATGAACCGCGACACAACACTCCAAGGCGATGTCATATCGAGCCACTCCGTGTTCGGAGCCCCGTGCTGGGTCAGCCTGACGGCACGGGACCAGGACGCCGCGGAGGACTTCTACCACGCGGTGCTGGGCTGGAAGTTCCGGTCAGCCAAGTCGGGGGAGCAGTTCCGGATCGCGTACGCGGACGATGTGCCGGTCGCGGGTGTCGGGGCGGTGGCCTCCATGTGGCAGATGGCCGTCGCCTGGACTCCTTACTTCGCCGTGTCCAGCGCGGACGAGGCCGTGGCCCGGAGCCAGGAGCGCGGCGGCACGACAGCGGTCGGCCCGATCGCGTTCCCGCCGGGACGGGCTGCTCTCCTGGCCGACCGCGACGGGGCGGTCTTCGGCATCTGGGAGGGCCAGCTCGTCGTCGGGTGGGAGACCTGGCGCCGCGCCGCCCCGGCCTTCCTACGGCTGCTCACCCGCGATGCCTTCGACGCCGCCATGTTCTACGGCGAGGTCCTGGAGTGGGCGACCTCGCGTCCCGGATGCTGCGAGGTCCACTACGACGGGGACGACGTGGTCCTGCGCAGCGCCGGAGACGTGGTGGCCCGGATCCACTCCGGCGCCGTGGAGGCGGCGCCCGACCCCACGATCAGACCGCACTGGCAGGTCCACTTCGCGGTCGCCGAAGTCGAACCCTGCGTCCACGCCGCGCGTGCCCACGGCGGCACCGTCGTCCGGGTCGGCACGTCGCCCACGGAGGTGCCCCCGACGGAGGCGGTGCTCCGTGATCCCGACGGAGCACGGTTCACGGTGACCTCACGCAGGGACCGCTGACGGGAAGAGGACTCGACTGACGGGAAGAGCACTCGACTCACGGGGCGAGGGACTCACCCGAGCCGTGGGATCTCAATGGCAGGGCAGCGGTCCATGACCATGTCGAGGCCCGCGGCACGTGTCCTCTCATACGCGGCCTCGTCGATGACGCCGAGCTGGAACCACACCGCCTTGGCGCCCTTGGCCACGGCTTCGTCGGCGATCGCGCCGGCGAGCTCGCTGTTCACAAAAACGTCCACAACGTCAACTTCGAAGGGAATGGCATCGAGAGACGGATAGCCCTGCTCTCCATGCACCTTCTCGGCCTTCGGGTGAACGGGGACGATCCGCTTGCCATAACGCTGCAGGACGTCAGCGACTCCGTACGCGGCCCGCCGCTCGTTGGAGGAGAGCCCGACGATCGCCCATGTGTCACCGAGTTCGTCGAGGATCTTGCGGATGGTCTCCCTGTCGCTGTGCACGCTGTGCCTCCCCTGGGATGCGGATGTCCACCACAGAAGGGAACGACCGCCGACTGCATGCCATTCCCGGGTGGGCAAGGGCTGCTCCGGCCGACAACAGTGGGCGGTGCGCCCGTCCGATCCCCTTTGTCCGCCCGGCGTACCCCCGGGCGCGTCGGCTGCTTGAGGACCGGGCCCACCATCACGGGCGTGGGCCGCAAGCCGTAACAGGCTGACCGGCTCGCCCAAGGACGCCTCGGCCCGTGAGGAAGACTCCCTCCGCCCATGACTGAGACGCCTCCCGCCCATGAGTGAACCGCTCACACAGGTCCTGAATGGCGCACACCCCCTGCGTCCGGCCTCCCGCGCGCCTACGCTCACCCCGTGCTCCGTATCACCGACGCCCGAACAGGCGAGCCCGTCGACGCCGCCCGCGCCCGCCGGGGCCTGACCCGTGTCGAGGCGCATGTGCCGCACGCCGACACCACCGGCCTGCGGGTACTCCTGGTCGCCGATGTCCTCGCACGCGCTCTGGAACTCAACGGCACGCCCGTCTGGACGGTGCTGACCGCGCCGGAGGGACAGGCGGAACTCCGGGAGCGGGCCACGGCGCTCGGCATCCGGCCGTTCGAGGAGCACCGGGAGAGCGGACGCGGGCCGGGCGAGGGGCTGGGCGAGGCGCAGGTGCTGCACGTCCTGGGCGCCCCCGGCCCCGCAGACGAGGCGTCGGACGACGGGGCCCCGGCCGGCGTCCATGTCGCAGTCGCCCCGGTCGAGGACGAGAGCACCGACGGCCCGGCCGAGGACGGCAGCGGTACGGTTCCCGAGGGGAGCGGACCGACCGACCCCTCGGCCCTGCGCCTCGCCCTGCTCGCACGGCCGCGCCGCGATCCCCTCCGGCTCGACGCGGTCGGCCTCGCCGACGCCGCCAGAGTCCTCGCACACTGGCGAGGAGCCGTCGCCGCCTGGGCCACGCGGCCCTCCAGCCCCATCCCAGATCCCGTACGCCGGCAGCTGCGTGCCGCGTGGGAGGACGACCTGGACGTGCCCGCCGTCCTCGACGTACTGCGGCGGGTCGCCGCCTCAAAGAGCGTTCCGGACGGCGCGCGATTCGAGACGTACGCCTTCGCGGACCGGCTCCTCGGGCTCGAACTCACCCGTGACATCGGCCGCGGGAGTCCGTTTGACATCGGCCGCGGGGACCTGTTGTGATCGCGCGCGCCGCAGCGGGCCCGCTGCGCAGACTCGTCGTCCTGCGGCACGCCAAGTCGGCCTGGCCCGAAGGCGTCCCCGACCACGAACGGCCGCTCGCGCCCCGCGGCAGACGCGACGCCACGGCTGCCGGGCGTGCGCTGGCCGACGCCGACTGCCTGCCCGACCTGGCACTCTGCTCCACGGCGCGGCGGGCCCGGCAGACCTGGGAGCTGGCCGCCGCGCAGTGGGGCACACCTCCTCCCGTACGCCACGATCAGCGGCTCTACGCGGCCGATGTGCCCGAGCTACTGGCAGTCGTGCGCACAGTGCCCGCCGAGGTCAGGACGCTGCTGCTGATCGGGCACAACCCCGGTCTGGAGGAGCTGGTTCTCACCCTGGCCGGGGACAGCCTCAACGACGCGCTGGACGACGTACGGACGAAGTTCCCCACCTCGGCGATCGCGGTCCTCGCCTGGTACGGCGCCGGCTGGCGCTCCCTCGGCCCGGGCACGGCGCTGCTCACCGGCATGAAGGTGCCCAGGGGCATGAAGAAGCCGGGCAAGAAGAACTGACCTCGGCGTTGAAGCGGTCCACCGTGCGGCCCATCGCGCGGCCGGATCATGCCGCCCATCGAGCCGCCCCTCACGCGCGCGCGTGCAGCACATACTCTGGCCCGATGCAGGACGAGTACCGCACGGTGGCCCGCGCAGGCGTGCACGAGACCGAGGTCAACCGCTCCCGCTTCCTGTGCGCGCTCGCCCCCGCGGGCACCGAACAGGAGGCCCGGGACTTCATCGCCCGCGTCCGGAAGGAGCACGCGGACGCCACGCACAACTGCTATGCCTACGTCATCGGCGCCGACGCCTCGGTGCAGAAGGCGAGCGACGACGGCGAACCGGGCGGCACGGCCGGCGTCCCGATGCTGCAGATGCTGCTGCGCCGCGACATGCGGTACGTCGTCGCCGTCGTCACCCGCTACTACGGCGGGGTCAAGCTCGGCGCGGGCGGGCTCATCCGTGCGTACGGCGGATCGGTGGGCGAGGCCCTGGACGCCTTCGGCACGCTTACGCGTACACGCTTTCGTCTTGCCACCGTCACGGTCGACCACCAGCGGGCGGGCAAGGTGCAGAACGACCTGCGGTCGACCGGGCGGGAGGTGCGGGACGTGCGCTACGGGGAGGCGGTCACCATCGAGATCGGGCTGCCGGACGCGGACGTGGCGGCGTTCCGGGCATGGCTGGCCGACGCCACCTCGGGGACGGCGGGGTTCGAGCTCGGGGGAGAGGCGTACGGGGACACCTGACGACGCCCGATGACGCCCCATGACGCCTGACGACGTGTGACGCCCGACGACGCCCGACTCGGACGCGTGCGGGCTCCGTGGATGCCTCATTGACGTGCAGCGATGGTCCGACCGTGACATCAAACCGTTCAGTGCGGACATTTCTGGCGATCTGGCCTCCGATGTGGATGACGATCCGAGGTCGCTGGTGGATCAGGTGCCGGCAGGCGTTAGCGTGGTGGGCGCTGGCCGCGAGCCCACGCTGGTTCGTGCTGATTTGGGGGGTGTGCTTTGAGGGGAAACGTGCGGGTCGGAGCGGTTTCTTGAGACTGCTGCACACTTCCGACTGGCATCTGGGCCGGGCGTTCCACCGGGTGAACATGCTCGGTGCCCAGGCCCAGTTCATCGGCCACCTGGTCACGACGGTGCGCGAGCGCGGCGTGGACGCGGTGGTCGTGTCGGGGGATGTGTACGACCGCGCGGTGCCCCCCCTGGCCGCGGTCGAGCTCTTCGACGACGCCCTGCACCGCCTGGCCGGCCTCAAGGTGCCCACGGTGATGATCTCCGGGAACCACGACTCGGCGCGCCGACTGGGTGTGGGGGCCGGACTCATCGACGGCGCCGGCATCCATCTGAGGACCGAGCCGTCGGCGTGCGGCACGCCCGTGGTGCTGGCCGATGCCCACGGTGAGGTGGCCTTCTACGGACTTCCCTATCTGGAACCCGCCCTGGTGAAGGACATGTTCGGGGTTGAGAAGCCCGGTCATGAAGCGGTGCTCGCGGCCGCGATGGACCGGGTCCGAGCGGACCTCGCCGCGCGCGCGGGGGGCACCCGTTCCGTTGTCCTCGCCCATGCCTTCGTCACCGGCGGCGAGGCCAGCGACAGTGAGCGGGACATCACGGTGGGCGGGGTCGCCGCCGTACCGGCCGGGGTCTTCGACGGAGTCGACTACGTCGCGCTCGGTCATCTGCACGGCAGCCAGACCATCACTGAGCGCGTGCGCTACTCCGGGTCGCCGCTGCCGTACTCCTTCTCGGAGGCCGGCCACCGCAAGAGCATGTGGCTGATCGACCTGGGGGCGGGCGGTTCGATCGACGTCGAGCGGATCGACTGCCCCGTACCGCGCGCCCTCGCCCGTGTCCGGGGCCGGTTGGAGGACCTGCTCGACGACCCGGAGCTGGCGCGGCACCGGGAGGCGTGGGTCGAGGCCACCCTCACCGACCCGGTGCGCCCGGCCGACCCGATGGCGCGGCTCACCGAGCGCTTCCCGCACACGCTCAGCCTCGTCTTCGAACCCGAGCGGGCCTTTGACGACCCCGACGTCTCGTACGCCCGACGTCTCGCGGGACGCAGCGACCAGCAGATCGCGGAGGACTTCGTGGCCCATGTGCGCGGCGCCGGACCCGACGCGCGGGAACAGGCCGTGCTCCAGGACGCGTTCGACGCGGTACGCGCCGACGACACCGTCCGCGAGGTGGCCCGATGAGGCTGCACCGGCTGCACATCACCGCGTTCGGGCCCTTCGGCGGTGTCCAGGAGATCGACTTCGACGACCTGTCGGCCGCCGGCCTCTTCCTGCTGCACGGTCCGACCGGCGCGGGCAAGACCTCCGTCCTGGACGCCGTGTGCTATGCGCTGTACGGGTCGGTGCCGGGGGGCCGTCAGAGTGGCCAGGGCATGGCCCTGCGCAGCGACCACGCCCTGCCCGCCACCCGTACCGAGATCCGCCTCGAACTCACCGTCGCCGGACGCCGGTTGGAGCTCACCCGGCAGCCGCCTCGGGAGCGCCCCAAGAAGCGCGGCTCGGGCACGACGACCGACAAGGCCCAGAGCCGGCTGCGCGAGTACGACGCGACGTCGCGCACCTGGAAGGACATCAGCCGCTCCCACCAGGAGATCGGCGAGGAGATCACCGAGCTGCTCGGCATGAGCCGCGAGCAGTTCTGCCAGGTCGTGCTGTTGCCGCAGGGCGACTTCGCGCGCTTCCTGCGGGCCGACGCCGAGGTCCGCGGCAGGCTCCTCGGCCGACTCTTCGACACCCACCGCTTCGCGGCCGTCGAGCAGCGCCTGGCCGAGCGGCGGCGCGCAGCCGAGGCACAAGTGCGGGACAAGGACGCGGGATTACTCGCTGACGCGCACCGCATGCAGCAGGCCGCCGGGGACATCGTGGATCTTTCACTGCCCGACCTGGCCCCCGGAGACCCGGGGCTGGCGGAGTCCGTGCTGTCCTGGGCCGCGATCGCCCGCGGCACGGCACGTGAGCGGCTCACCGTCACCCACTGCGCGCAGAGCGCGGCCGAGTCCGCGCAGGCCGCCGCGGATCGCGTCCTCGACGATGCCCGCGAAGTGGCGCGGCTGCAGCGCCGGTTCGCCGAGGCGCGGGAGCGGGCGGAGCGCCTTAAGGAGCGGTCCACTGCGCACCGGGAGGCCCAGGCGCGGATGGAGCGCGCCCGCAAGGCCGAGGCGGTGGCGCCCGCACTGGGGCTGCGCGACGCCGCGGAGGCCGAGCACCGGGGCGCGGAGGCCGACGAGGCAGGCGCGCGTGCCCAGCTCCTGGAGACCTTCGCTGACGCCGACGCGGCGGGCCTCGCGTCCGCCGCGCGCAAGGCCGCCGAAGAGCTGGGCGGCCTGGAGTCGGCCCGCCGGGCCGAGCACCGACTGACCGAACTCACCGCAGAGCGGGACGTGTTGGAGCGCCAGGAGCGCGCCGACGACGGCTTCCTCCAGGACACCGCGAGCTGGCTGGCCTCGTGGGAGACGACCCGGGCCGGTCTCCAGGGCAGCATCGCATGCGCTCAGGAGGCCGCCACCCGCGCCGAGCAGCTCGCTGTCCGGCGCGAGCCCGCCCAGGCGCGGCTCGCGGCGGCACGGCGGCGCGACCAGCTGGCCCAAGACGCGGACGAGGCCCACGCGCGCGTGCTCGTCGCGCGCGGGCGGGCCACGGACGCGCGCGCCCACTGGCTCGACCTCAAGGAACAGCGGCTGAAGGGCATCGCGGCGGAACTGGCCGCGCGTCTCGTCGACGGCGAACCCTGCGCCGTCTGCGGCGCCGCCGAACACCCCGCGCCGGCCCAGAAGATCGCCGGACACGTGGACCAGCAGACGGAGGAGGCCGCGCTCGCCGCGTACCAGCGGGCCGATGAGCAGCGCGCCGAGGCCGAGCGGCGGCTCGGCGTCGTACGGGAGGAGCTGGCCGCGTCGGCCGCCGCAGCCGGTGACGCCCCTACCTCGCAACTCGCCGAACACAACGAGGAGCTGACGCGCGAACACGCCGAGGCGCGCGGTGCCGCGTCCGGGCTTCCCGCGGCGAGTGAGGCGCTGCGACAGGCCGAGTGTGAGCATGCGCGGCGGGCCGCCGCCCACCAGGAAGCGGCCGTGCGTGCCGCCTCACGCGCCGCGCGGAGGGACACGCTCGAACGCGAACAGGTGGCGCTGGTAGGAGAGTTGGCGCAGGTCCGGGGCGCCGAGGGCAGCGTATCCGCGCGGGCCGCCCAGCTGGAGCGGCGGGTGGTCCGGCTCACCGAGGCCGCGGACGCCGCACGCTGCGCGGCGGACACCGCACAGCGAC
>CAMLJW010000059.1 GCA_946480485.1 uncultured Streptomyces sp.
GCCGACCACCAGGGGAATCGTCACCGCCCCTATCTCCTCTCGGCCGGATCCCGCATCTCCGGCTCCCCTCCTCCGGTCCACATGCGCCGTGGAGGGGATTGCGGTACTCCTCGAATGAGAGAACCCGCCGCGCCCGGCGTGCCGACGACGTCCGGACCATCCACACCGTCGGACTCGTTCACCGTCATCCACCCGTCATTTCCAGCTTCGTACGAGACGGAGGACGCCGCCATGCAACCAGTCGTCACCGTGGGCCTGGACGGCTCACCGGAGAGCCTTGCCGCTGCCCGCTGGGCCGCCGACGAGGCCGAGAAGCGCAAGCTCACCCTCCGCCTGCTGCACGCCTGGCCACTGCTGGCACCGGAACCGACCCGCGTCCCCTCCGAAGTCGATCAGAACTACTGGGCGAAGCGTCTCGTCCACACCGCGCAGGCAGAACTCCAGGCACGTCACCCGGGCCTGTCCATCGTCGGGAACCTGGTCGCCGACGATGCCCAGAACGCCCTGCTCCAAGCGGCGTCTGAGTCCGACATGCTCGTGCTCGGTTCGCGGGGGCTGGAGCCCGTCGAGAGTTACTTCCTTGGCGACGTGAGCATGCCGGTCGTGGCACGGGCAGAGCGGCCGGTAGTACTGGTCCGCGCCCAGAGCGTCGAGGAAGGGGCAGCCCCGGCATCCGCAGACCGCGTGGTCGTGGCCCTGAAACTGCACGGTTCGTCCGACGACCTGCTCGACTTCGCCTTCCACACCGCTGCCGCCAGAGGCGTTCTTCTCCAAGCCGTCCACGGCCGAAGCGTGCCACTCCACGCACGCGTTCCCTGGGGCGTGGACCACAACGTCACCGAAGAGATCACGCGGGACGCGCTGAAGGAGCTGGGCAAGGCGCTCCGCCCCTGGCGCGAGAAGTACCCGCAGGTGGACGTGGCCGACGGCATCCGTCTCGAAAGCCCTGCCAAGGCGGTCGTACGGGCTGCCCAAGGTGCCGCGCTGCTCGTCGTCGGCCGACGCGGACACCGTCCGGGGCTGGCGCCCCACCTGGGTCCCGTGGCGCAGGCGGCCATTCATCACGGGCGCTGCCCCGTCGCCGTCGTTCCCCATGACTGAGCCCGGCCTCCGCGGGAGGTCAGTGGGTTCGGCGCCTCGGGCCGACGCGTCCGTGCTCCGGTCCAGTGACCGGCACGGCGGCGAGCCGGTGCCGCGCGCGGAGGTGTGCGAGACCCACACCGCGGTCGTGTTTTTCGTCGGCGACCGCGCCTACAAGCTCAAGAAGCCGGTGGATCTGGGATTCCTGGACTACACGACGGTGACGGCCCGCCGAGCCGCGTGCGAACGCGAAGTCGCTCTCAACCGCCGCTTCACCCCCGACGTCTATCTGGGTCTGGGTGAGGTCCACAGCCCCGACACGCAGGCGCCCGAACCGCTCGTGGTGATGCGCCGCATGCCTGCGGACCGCCGCCTCTCCCACCTGGTACGGGAAGGGGTCACCGTCGACGACGCCCTGCGGGCCGTCGCCCGGCAACTCGCAGCATGGCACGCGGACGCGCCCCGGAGCCGGGAGGTGGACGAGCAAGGTACGCGGGACGCGCTGTCCTCCCGCTGGGAGGCCAGCTTCCAGCAGGTCCGCGCGCTGGCCGACGACGGCGTCGTGCCGGACGGGGTGGCGGAGGTGGAGCGGTTGGTACGCCGCTACCTCGCCGGCCGCAAGCGTTTGTTCGACTCCCGTATCGAGCAGGGACGAGTGGTCGACGGCCACGGCGATCTGCTCGCCGAGGACATCTTCTGCCTCGACGACGGCCCCCGCGTCCTGGACTGCCTGGAGTTCGACGACCACCTCCGCTACGTCGACGGCCTCGACGACGCCGCCTTCCTCGCCATGGACCTGGAACAGCTCGGCGCCCCGCAGGCCGCGGCGTACTTCCTCGCCCAGTACGGCGAGTACTCCGGCGACCCCGCACCCCCCTCCCTGTGGCACCACTACGTCGCCTACCGCGCCTTCGTCCGCGCCAAGGTCTCCCTGATCCAGGCCCGCCAGGGCGCACCGGGCGCGGAGGCCGCGTCGCGACGGCTGATCGCGACGGCGCTGCGCCACCTGCGCACCTCCGCCGTCGGCCTGACGCTCGTCGGCGGGCTGCCCGGCAGTGGGAAGTCCACCCTCGCCGGAGCGCTGGCCGACCGGCTGGGGGTCACGCTGCTCGGCAGCGACCGCCTCCGCAAGGAGCTGGCGGGGATCCCGGCTGAACAGTCCGCGGCAGCCGGCTACGGCGAGGGCCTTTACACGCCCGAGTGGACCGCCAGGACCTACGCCGCTCTGCTCGACCGTGCGTCCGCCCTGCTGTCCTCCGGCGAATCCGTCGTCCTGGATGCCACCTGGTCAGATGAGGCACAGCGCGAAGCGGCTCTGCGCATGGCCGAACGCACCAGCGCCGATCTGGTGGCCCTGCACTGCCACGTGCCGGGCGACGTGTCAGCGGCCCGCCTGAGCACGCGCGCTTCCGGAGCGTCCGACGCCGACCTCGGCATCGCCACCACCATGGCGGCCAGGGAACAGCCGTGGCCCGAGGCCGTCGCGGTCGACACCAGTGGCACGTTGGAGTCCGCGGTCGCCCAGGCACTGGCTGCAGTACGACCATGGGGCACCGACCAGGCACCGGTCTTCCGCCGCCCGTACATGGAGCCGGACTAGACGAGCGGGTATCCCCGCTGGTGTTCGGGCCGGACCACTGGTTGCCGGGTCGCGCCACCTGGTTTCGCGGGGCGTGGCGCATTGCCTCATGGTGGGTTGTACGGGGAACTCCGGCCCGGCGGGCGTGGCAGAGCCCGTCGTCGTACGCCGTTACGGCTCTGCGGGAGGAGGCCACCATGGGTGAACAGCGACCGCTCGCACCTCGGGAGGCATGGCGGGCCGTGGCCGCATGCTTCCTCACCACCTTCGCGCTGCTCGCGCGGCACCGGGTCCATCTGCCGAAAGAGCGCGTGGGCATGCGGCTCCGTTTCGCCGACGACACCACGGCCCGGGTCTACCGGGAGACCCGCCTCGGCAGCGGCTTGGCGAAGGACCCGTGCACGCTGGTGGTCACCTTCCGGCTGCGCCTGGTACGCGGGCCCGCGCCCGCGCTGTTCCGCCGGGAGAGCCTGCTGAACACCCCGCTGTTCGTCGGCTTCCCCGGTTTCACCTCGAAACTGTGGCTGGCGCACGACGAGCACGACCGCTACCGCGGCGTGTACGAGTGGGACGGACAACAGCGCGCCGAGCACTACGCGCGTTCCCTGTGGCGGGTTCTGGCGCTCGTCAGTGTGCCTGGTTCGATCCGGTATGCCGTGGTGCCGGGGCTGCGTCGCGACGACGTGATCGCGGACCCGCGACTGGTCGAGGGCCTGGAACGGGACGACGCCGCATGGTGGCGCACTGCGGCCGGGATGTGACGGCGGCAGTGGACATCCTGGTCGTCGGGGCCGGAACGACCGGACTCAGCCTGGCGCTGCAGGCTCATGACCACGGAGCACGAATCCGTGTCGTCGAACGGCGTGCCGAGCCGTTCCGGCCCTCTCGCGCCCTCATCCTGCACCCCCGCACCCTGGAGGTCCTACGCCCGCTAGGTGTCACGGACGCCCTGCTGGAGCGGGCGGACACCGCCCCAACAGCCCAGTTGCATCTCGGCTCCCGCGTCGTCGAAACCAGGCTGGCGGACCTCGCGCTGCCCGACACGGCGTTCCCCCATCTGTCACTCATGCGGCAGATGGACGTCGAAACGGTGCTGGAGCAGGCACTCGCCGACCGCGGTGTGACCGTCGAACGGGGCACCGAACTGATCGCCGCCCGCGACGACGGGGACAGCGCGGTTGCCATGCTGCGATCGCGGCACGGTATCGAGGAGATCCGCTGTCCCTTCGTCGTCGGCTGCGACGGCCCTGCCAGTACCGTGCGGGCCTGCGCCGACATCGGGTGGCACGGCAGGCCCTATGCCGAAGAGGTGGTCCTTGCCGACCTCGACCTCGGCGGTATGTCCACACATGCCGACGCTCAGGTGTTCGCGGGGCGCCGAGGGCTGCTGTTCCTCTTCCCGCTCGGAGAGCGGGCCACCTGGCGGCTGCTGGCCACGCGGGCGTCCGCCGGCAGGGCCGGGCAGAGCTTCGGCCAGCCGGGGGCTGCCGTACCGGAAGCCGAGCTTCAGCACTTCCTGAACGAAGCGGGGATGAAGGCACGCATCGAGCGTCTTGCGTGGTCCGCGCGGGTGCCTCTGCAGTGCAGCCTTGCCCGGCGGTTTCGCCGAGGGCGGCTCTTCTTGGCGGGGGACGCGGCTCACAACTACTCACCGGCCACCGGCCAGGGCATGAACGCCGGTATCCAGGACGCTGTGAACCTCGGCTGGAAGCTCGGCTTCGTGGCAAGCGGTTCCAGGGGTGAGTCCGCGGACGGGCTCGATGCAGAAGTGCTGCTCGATTCCTACGACAGGGAGCGCAGAGCGGCTGCCCACCGACGGCTGATCCTCACGCACACGGCGTTCTGGGCGGAGGCGTCGACGGGCTGGATCCCCTCATTGCTGCGCGCGGTGGCCGCTCCGCGCGCGGCCCCCGCCATCCCCGCCCTCCTCGGTCGGCGACGGCTGGTCGCCGAGGCCATCCGCCTCATCTCCCAGCTGCGGGTGAACTACCGGCGCAGCCCCCTGTCGGTGGCGGGAACACCGCCCCTGCGTGGTGCTCCTCGCCCAGGAGACCGCCTGCCCGACGCGGCCGTCAGCGTCGGAGGACCTGCCGAGCGGCTGCACGCACTGCTGGCCCGCCCGGGTGTGCACCTGCTGCTCCAACGCGATGCCGCCCCGCCGCCGGACACGGTGGCCGGACCTCGGGTCACCGTCCTGCGGCTGATGAACAGCCCCGGTCGCGGTCTGGTGGCCGTCCGCCCGGACGGGCATGTCGGCTTCCGCTGCGGGGCCGCCGACCCCGCCGGGCTGACCGGCTGGCTCTCCCTGATCGGCGCAGCGGCATCTCCACCCGTTCGGCCATGAACACCAGGCGACGGAGCCCCACCTACCTCCCCGCTACAAGAGTCCGATGATCCTCAGGAGTCAGCGGGCTGATGGTCCCGGTTGCCCAGGCGTCCTTCCAGAGCGACGGTGGAGAGAGTCGGCCGAGTCGGCCAG
Source organism: uncultured Streptomyces sp. (assembly GCA_946480485.1). Next base: position 5,139 of record CAMLJW010000059.1, read on the forward strand.
GGAGTGGATGACCATGCGAGCCCTCGTCTACCACGGCCCCGGACAGATCTCCTGGGACAGCGTCCCCGATCCGGCGATCGAGGACCCTGCCGACGCCGTCGTGCGGGTCGAGGCCACGACCATCTGCGGCACCGATCTGCACATCCTGCGCGGAGACCTGCCCGAGGTGAAGCCGGGGACGATTCTCGGTCACGAGGCCGTCGGCGAGGTCATGGAGGCCGGCAGCGACGTCCACGACCTGCGCCCCGGCGACCAGGTGATCGTGTCGTCCGTCTCGGCCTGCGGCCGCTGTCCGGCATGCCGTGACACCCTGCGCGGACAGTGCCGCGGGGGCGGTGGATGGATCCTCGGGAATCTGATCAACGGGACCCAGGCGGAGTTCGTACGGGTCCCCTTCGCCGACCACTCCACCCACCGACGGCCCTCCGCCCTCTCACTCGATGACGCGGTCCTGCTCGCCGAGGTCCTCCCCACCGCCTACGAAGTCGGCGTGCGGAACGGAGAGGTCGGCCCGGGAGACACCGTCGTCGTGGTGGGGGCGGGTCCAGTCGGTCTCGCCTGCGTCGTCGTCGCGCGGCTCTACTCGCCCCGCCGGATTATCGTGGTGGACCTGTCCTCCGCCCGGCTGGAAGCCGCCGCCCGTGTGGGCGCCGATGCCGCCGAACTACCGGGGACGATGATCGCCGAGCTGTCCGAGGGGCCGGGTGCCGACGTGGTGATCGAGGCATCGGGGGAACCGGAAGGCTTCGTCCTGTGCACCCGCGCCGTCCGCGCGGGAGGGCACATCGCCAACATCGGCACGCACGGCAGGCCCGCGACCCTGCATCTCGAATCCCTGTGGCGCAAGAACGTGACGATCAGCACCGGCCAGGTGGACACGTACTCCACACCGTGGCTGATGGAGTTGGTGAGGTTCGGCCGCCTGCACGTCTCACAGCTGGTCACCCACACCTTCGGCCTCGATCGGGTGGAGGACGCCTACGAGGTGTTCTCCCACGGCACGACTTCCGGTGCGCTCAAGGTCGTACTGCACCGTGAGTGAAGGGCCCGGCCGACAGGAGTCCGAAAAGGCCGCTCGGTCCCCTTTCTCGGCGTCGGCGGTGCTGGGCACGCTGAAGAACACCAGCGTGCTGTGCCCGCTCTTCTCCGCCTTCGGCCCCGACCCGGTCGAGCAGCGGCTGCGCCTGGGCGACGCGCAGGTCCTGGTCACCACCGCGGCCCTCTACCGGCGCAAGGTCGCCGAGCGCCGGGCATCGGTTCCCGGGCTCAAGCATGTCCTGATCGTCGGACCCGGCGCCGAGGACTTGCCAGGAACCGCCTCCTTCGACGAGCTGATGTCCGCCGCCCAGGACACCTTCACCATCCCGCCGACGTCCCCCGACGACATGGCCCTGCTGCACTTCACCAGCGGCACCACCGGCACCCCCAAAGGTGCGGTCCACGTCCACGAGGCCGTCGTCGCCCACCACGCCACGGCCGCTTACGCGCTCGATCTGCACCCTGAGGACGTGTACTGGTGCACTGCCGACCCCGGCTGGGTCACCGGCATGTCGTACGGGATCATCGCTCCGCTCGTCCACGGCGTGACGGTGGTCGTCGACGAGGGGGACTACGACGCCCGGCGCTGGTACCGGATCCTCGGCGAACAGCGGGTCACCGTCTGGTACACCGCCCCCACGGCCCTGCGCATGCTCATGCGCGCCACACCCCGCCAGGGCCCGTACGACCTGCCGCGCTCCTACGACCTGTCGGCCCTGCGCTTCATCGCCTCCGTCGGCGAACCCCTCAACCCGGAGGCCGTGGTGTGGGGCCGGGACGTGCTGGGCCTGCCGGTGCACGACAACTGGTGGCAGACGGAGACCGGCTGCATCATGATCGCGAACTTCGCGGCGTGCGAGATCCGGCCCGGTTCGATGGGACGGCCGCTGCCCGGCGTCGAGGCGACCGTGCTGGAGCAGGGCGAAGACGGCCGGGCGCAGGTCATCGGCGGTCGGGTCACCGAGGTTCAACGCCCCGGGGTCGAGGGTGAGTTGGCGCTGCGGCCGGGCTGGCCGTCGATGTTCCGCGGCTATCTGCACGACAAGGAGCGCTACGACGCCGCGTTCGCCGACGGCTGGTATCTGACGGGTGACTTGGTCCGCCGGGACGCGGACGGCTGGTACTGGTTCGTGGGGCGCGCCGACGACGTCATCAAGTCGGCGGGGCATCTGATCGGCCCGTTCGAGGTGGAGAGCGCGCTGATGGAGCACCCGGCAGTGGCCGAGGCCGGGTGATCGGACGGCCGGACCCGGTCGCCGCCGACGCTCCCCGGAACGCACGACCGGCCCGGGCCACCGGCGTCGGCGCGGGGCTGGGCGCGCTGACCGGGCTGCTCGGCGTCGGCGGCGGCTTCCTCGCCGTCCCGGCCCTGGTCACGGTGCTGGCGTTCGAGATGCAGGCCGCGATCGGCACCAGTCTGCTGGTCATCTCGGCCAACTCGCTGGCCTCGCTGGCCACCCGGGGAGCCACCACGGCGGGCGTCGACTGGGCGGTGATCGGACCGTTCACGGGGGCCGCGATCCTGAGTGCCTGGGACGGCAAACGGCTGGCCACCCGGGTTTCCGGCGCCCTGCTGCAACGGGCGTTCGCCGTCGTCCTGCTGGCCGTGGCCGCCTTCATGCTCGCCGACGCCCTGACATGACCAGGCAGCCGAAGCCGGCCGGATGCGGCACCCATCAGGCCGGCGAGAGGAAGCCTCAGGCCAAAGAGAGGAAGAGCTTCTCCAGGCGGGTCCGCATCTCCTCACGGTCCCCGGAGGCGGCCATGTCCGAGTCGGTCAGGCAGTGCTGCAGCCCGGTGGCGATGATCGCGAAGCCCGCCTTGTCCAGCGCGCGGGACGCCGCCGCCAACTGCGTGACCACGTCCTCACAGTCCCGCCCCTCCTCGATCATGTTGATCACACCGGCAATCTGGCCCTGCGCTCGGCGCAACCTGTTGACCACCGTCTTCAGCTCTTCAGCCGCCATCGCCAATTCCACGACCCACACTCCTTCACAGATACCCCCGCGGGTATCTTACCGAAGGGGTAACGCCACCGAAGCGAAGGAAAATCCCCGTGGCACACACCGCCCTCACCCCCACCCAGGCCCACGCCCGCCTTCACGAGCTGACCGTCATCGACGTACGCACCCCCGGCGAGTACGCCTCCGGCCACCTGCCCGACGCCCACACCATCCCTCTGGATCATCTCGACGCGGCGCTGCCCGCCCTCAAGACGGTAGCCGACCGCGGTGACCTCCTCGTCGTGTGCGCCTCCGGCGCCCGCTCCGCCGAAGCCTGCCGACGGCTGACCGAGGCCGGCATCACGGCCGCCACCCTGACCGGCGGCACCGATTCCTGGACACAGCTCGGCCACGACATCCACCGCCCCGCCGGCACCCGCACGCCCTGGCCGATGGAACGCCAGGTCCGCCTCACGGCCGGCTCCCTCGTCCTGACCGGCCTGATCGCCGGACGGCTCCGGCCGGGGGCACGGTGGCTCTCCGCGGGCGTCGCCGGCGGGCTGGTCTTCTCCGCCCTCACCGACACCTGCGGCATGGCCCGCCTGCTCGCCAAGCTCCCTCACAACCGGCCGAGGGCACGCGACCTGGATGCGACGATCACCGCGCTGAGCGGCTGATCCCGCCCTGCACCCCACCGCCTTGCGCATGCCGACGCCGTTCTTCGCGGACGAGAGCCCGCACGCCACGTGCGTGCCGTGCGGGCTCTCGTCCGGGCCGGTCCGCCAAGTCGCCCCGAACTCCCATGGTCAGGTGCCCGGAGTGCGGAGGGCGAGGACGGCCATGTCGTCGTGGCCGTCGCCGGGGTGGTGGTCGGCCAGGATTTGAACGAAGTCCTGAAGGGTCAGGGCGGCGTGCTCGGTGGCGAGGGCGGCCAGGCGCCGCAGTCCGGTCTCGAGGGTGTGCGCGGGGTTCTCGACGAGCCCGCATTTCGACAAGCTCGGGATGCGGGGGTCGAACACGGCGGAGCTGGTGATCTCGACGAGCCCGTCGGTGAAGAAGATCAGGGTGGAGCCGGCCGGCACGGGATGGATGTGGTCGTTGCGCGGCCGAGCGGTATCGACACCGAGCGGCAGGTCCGGATCGCCGTGCAGGTAACGGGCTTGGTGGTCAGGAGCGAGCAACAGGGGCGGCGGGTGACCTGCGGTGCTCCACCGCATGGTCCAGGTATCCGGCGGCACGGGTTCGATGCGGGCCAGGCAGGCTGTCGTGATGGGCTGATCGGTGATCGCGGCCAAGGCACGGTCAAGGCGGGCGAGGACGGCGCTGGGCGGAGTGCGCTGGTCGTAGAGCAGGGCGCGCAGCATGTTGCGGATCTGGGCCATCGCGGCCGCTGCCTGCAGGTCGTGGCCGACGACGTCGCCGATGACGGCGGCGCAGGCTTGGTCGGGTACCAGGAGGGCGTCGTACCAGTCGCCGCCGATCTGGCCGGGGGTGGTGGCGGGACGGTAGACCGCGGCGGCCTCGAAGGGGCGCAGGTCGGGCAGGCGTGGCAGAAGGAGTCGTTGGAACTGCTCGGCGTCGAGGCGGGTTTGCTGGTAGAGGCGGGCGTCGTCGATGGCCAGGCCCGCTGCGCCGGCGAGTGCGACGATGAGGGCTTCGTCGTGGGCGTCGAAGGGCTGCCCGTCGCGCCGCTCCGCCACATAGAGGTCCCCGTAGGTCTTTCCGCGGATGCTGATCGCGGCCCCGAGCAGGGTGCGCATCGGCGGATGGCCGGGCGGGAAGCCGGCCGAGTCCGGGTGGGCGGAGATGTCATCGACCCGCAGCGGTTCCGGGTGGGTGATCAAGCGGCCCAGCAGACCGCGGCCATGCGGGAACTCCACCCCCGACAGGTCGGCCCGCTCCTGCTCCGTCAGGCCGGCCGGAATGAATCGATCGAGGTGTCTGCCGCTCTCATCGAGCACGCCCAGCGCGCCGTAGCGGGCGCCGGCCAGCTCCATCGCCGTGTCGACGATCAGCTGCAGCACCACGGACAGGTCCACGTCCCGGCCCAGGACCGCCTCGTACAGGTCATGCAATCGGTCCTGCGCCCGGGCGAGCGACCTGAGCTGCTCCGCGATCACCTCGAGCTCGACGCCCAGACGCAGACGCCGGGAGAGATCCAGCGGCTCGGGCTGGTTGGGCTGCCTTGGCATCACCGGTGCCTGTCCGTCTGCCGTTCGGCCTCGATGGCCCTTCAGTCGGCCTCGATCTCGTCGACGACACCGACCACGTCGTCGATGTCCCGCACCGCCGTGAGCAGTTCGGGCACAAGAGCCTTGTCCAGTCGCCCCGTCAACGTCACCACGCCGTTCTCCACGGCGACCTGGACGGCGCGCGGGTCCAGCAGGTGCTGAGCGACCAGGGACGCGACCTCGGCCCGGATCTCGTCGTCGTCACGGATCAGGGCCCGCAGCAGATCGCTCCGGCTGACCACGCCGTCGAGCCGTCCATGGTGGTCGGTCACGGGGAGCCGCTTCAGCCGCGCGCGGGCGGCGGTCCACGCGGCGTCCGCCACCCGCTGCGCCGGGTGGACGGTCACCGGCGGGAAGGTCATCAACGTGGCCGCCGTCTCGCCGTGGCTCTTGTCGTACAGGCGGTGCTGCCACAGCCCGCCGACCGGTCCGTGCCGGTGCGGTTCCGCCGTGACGGCGGCCTTGGCCAGCAGGTCCGACTCGGAGACAACACCGATCACATGGTCGTCCGCGTCCACCACCGGAACGGCGCTCACCTGCTCGCGGGCGAGGGTGTGAGCGACGTCCAGGAACGGCATGTCGCCGGGAACGGAGGTCGCCGGCACCTGCATGACGTCCCGGACGAGGAGGGGGGCCGGCTCTGGGGCGGGCGGCTCGGGCACGTGTCGTCCGGGAGCGGGGTGGGGTTCCTCGGCGCTCCTCGCCGACGCGGCGGCGGCGACTGCCGCGAGGTAGCGGCCCAGCGCGTCCTGGCGCGGTTCCTCCCGGGGTGTCCAGGCGCGGCCCGGCGTGGTGCGGCGGGCTTCCTGCTGCGCGGAGCTGTGCTCGACGTCGCTCACGGCTGCCTCCCAGGGGTGCCGTCCACCTACGGGTCAGTCTCGCATCGATCGACCCCTGTGGCCTCCGGGCCGAACCCCCCTGCCTGAAGCGCAGGTGACCAGGTGCGGCGCGACATGTGCTCGCCTACCGAGGAGACTGGAAGGCGGGGCCTGTGCCCACTGGAGGAGAGTCGTGACGGGCTTCCTGGACTTTCTGACACGGTTCCGGCCGGCGGCGGCGCCCGGCCGGGCCGCACCAGGTGGTGTGCCCGCGGACCGTTCCGCCGAACTCCGGGCCGAACTCGCACCGCCTCTGGCCCTGCTCGAACAGGCGGAGGCGGAAGCCCGGACCGTACGTGAGCGGGCCGCCGCGGCCGCCGCGTCACGTCGACGGGATGCCGAACAGCGGGCCGTGGAGATCGTGACCGAGGCACGTCAGGAGGCTCGCCTGGTGCGGGCGCGCACCGCCGAGCAGGTGCTGAGTGCCGCCGAGGGCGAGGTGGCGGCACTGCTCGCCGAGGCGAAACGTGAGGCCGTCGCGGTACGCGACCGTGCCAGGAGCCGGGCCCCCGCTCTCACAGGTCGTGTGGTCGCGCTCGTGCTGGAGGACCTCGCGGCCGAGCACGCGTCACCACCGCCACCCCCGGGCCCGGGGAATCCTCAGGAGGACGGTCGGTGATGGGCGCCGGTTGGGTAGCCGGCGTGACCCGTGCACGCGCTCTGCGGAACAGGTGCCTGGGAGCCGAGGGGATCGGGGAGGTGGCCGCGTCCCCCACCCTCGACGACGCCCTGCGCTACTTGTCGGCCACCCCCTACCGGCACGACGTCACCCCGCGCGTCACACCGGCCGAAGCCCAGCGCGCGGTCTCGGCGACACTGCTGTGGCACCTGCGGATCCTCGCCGGCTGGCAACCGGCCTCCGGCGCCGACGCCGTCCGGGCGCTCGCCGCAGGATTCGAGATCTCCAACACCGAACACCACCTGAGGGCTCTCGTGCCCGCCCCGCTCCGGCCGGGCACGGGGGGCCTCCACCACCCCCCGCCCTACCGCCTGGGCGCGCTGGCGATCGCCTGGAAGCGACTCACCCGTACCCGTACGCCGTCAGAGCTGCGCGCCGCCCTGGCGGCCTCCGCCTGGGGCGATCCCGGGGGCGACTCGGCGGCCGCGGTCGCCACCGGGATGCGGGTCTCCGCCGCCGTACGCCTCGCCACCGCCGTTCCCGACGCGGAACGCTGGGCGGCGGCCCGGCTCGCCCTGCTGGTCGGCCGTGAGGTGTTCGTCGTCGGCCGCCGGATGCCGGACGTCTCCGCCCGCCGGGCGGCCCGCCTGCTCGGTTCGCGAGCGGTGGACGCGGGATCGTACGCCGACTTCCGGACCGCGCTGCCGACCACCGGGAGGTGGCTGTTGGAGGACATCGACGAGGCGGCGAACCTGTGGCGGGCGGAGGCTCGGTGGTGGAACGCCGTCGAGCGGGACGGCCGGGAACTGCTGCGCCGGTACCGTTTCGGCCCGCAACCGGTGGTGGGGGCAGTGGCTCTGCTGTCCGCCGACGCCTGGCGGACCCGCGGCGCGCTGGAGTTGGCCTCCCGGGGTGGCGGCACCGAGGGCTGGCCCGTGGAGGTGCTCGGTGCTCCGGGCTGAGGCGGCGGTCCCGGTCCGGATGCGCAGGGTGGCCATCGTGGCTCCCGAGCAGGCGCTGCGGGAGAGCCTGGTGCGGATCGCCGAGGCGGGCCGCATCGAGATCGACCTGGCCGGGGACGGAGGCCCCGATGTCCGCGGGCCTGCGGCGACGCGCCTGCAGCGGCTGCGCTCCGAACCGGTAAAACCCGTTCTCAGCGAGGTCCGCCCCGACCTGGACGCCCTGGAGCGCGAGTGCCGGGCCGACCTGCTGGCGGGCGAGGCGCAGGTGGAGGAACGGCTCGGCAGCGCGGTCCGGCACGGCGCGGTCGCGGCACTGGCCGGCTGGTGCCCCGAGACGGAGGTGGGCCCCACGGCCGCGCGCATCGCCGGTGCCGGAGGCGCTCTGGTACCGCTGCGGAGCCCGCGTGGTGTCGATCCGCCGACCCTGCTGACCGGAGCGGACGCCGCACCCCCGGCGTACGCGGCGACGCCCGTACGCCGCTCCTTCACACCGCTCGTCACAACGTACGGCACCGTGCCCTACGCCGACCTCGACCCCACCATGGCGGCCGGAATCGTCTACGTGGTGATGTTCGGCCTGATGTTCGGTGATGCCGGGCACGGGCTGCTGCTGGTCGGCATCGCCCTCCTGCTGCGGGCGGGACGGCCTCGCCGAGTGGCGGCGCTGCGGCCGCTGTGGCCCTTCGTCGCCGGGGCCGGGCTGGCCGCGACCCTGGCCGGCGTGGCGTACGGCGAGTTCTTCGGTCCGACCGGGGTGCTGCCCGTGCTCTGGCTGGAACCGCTTCAGGAGCCCATGCGGCTGCTGGCCGCGGCCGTCGGGCTCGGCGCCGTGCTGCTCGCCGTGGCCTACGCCGCGGGGATCGTGAACCGGTGGCGGGAGGGCGGGCCGTCGGCGGCCCTGTACGCGACGACCGGGATCGCCGGGGCGGCGCTCTACCTCGGTCTTGCCGTCGTCGCCGGGTACGTCTGGCTCGGCCAGGCGGCGTACGGCGCCGCGGGGGCCGTGATCTGCCTCGTCGGTCTGGCTCTGGCCGGGGTGGGGCTGTACGCGACGACGGCCGGCGGTCCGGGCGGTGCCGTGCAGACCGGTATCCAGCTCTTCGACGCGGTGGTGCGGATCGGCTCGAACGTCGTGTCCTTCGCGCGGCTCGCGGCCTTCGGGCTGACGCATGCGGCACTCGGCGCGATCGTCTGGGACGGCACGACGGCTCTGGCGGGCCGGGGTCCGGCGGGCATCGTCGCAGCGGTGCTCGTCTTCATGCTCGGCAACGCCCTGGCCTTCTCGCTGGAGGCGCTGGTGGCGGGCGTCCAGGCACTCCGGCTGGAGTTCTACGAGCTGTTCTCCCGGCTTTTCGAGAGTGAGGGCCGCCCTTTCAGGCCCTGGCGGCTACCCGTCGAGCACCTCACGGTGGCGGCCGTCCCGGCGGCCGGGCCGCCCGCGACCCGGGAGGCCGTCCGACACGGCGGCCCGGCGAGGGAGGAGTAATCGTGATCGCCTGGTTCTTGGCCCTGCCCGTCATCGTCGTGGGATTCGTCGCCGTACGCCTGGTGCTGCGGCGCTCGGGCCGGACGGCCCTGTGGTGGATGGTCGCCGCCGACGCCGTGCTCCTGGTGGCCGCCACCGTGGTACTGACCCTGGCGCTCGGCGGAGGATCCGCGCAGGCCGCGACCACTGCGGCGCAGGACTCCGGCTCCGGATCCGCCGCGCTGATCGGCGCCGCGATCGCGGTGGCCGGGGCCACGATCGGAGCCGGCATCGCCGTCGCCTACACCGGTGCGGCGGCCCTCGCGGCGCTCAGTGAACGGCCCGAGCTCTTCGGTCGTGCCATGGTCATCGTCGGCCTGGCCGAAGGCATCGCCATCTACGGTCTGGTCGTCGCCGTGATCCTGATCGGGAAGGCTTGACCATCATGGGACGCGTCGCCGCCCTCGGGGAGCGGGCCCGTATGGCCGGTCTGGCCTTGGCCGGAGCTGTCGTTTTCGTCGCCGACGACCCCGACGCCGTACGCCGCGCCTGGCGGAGCCTGCCGGACGGCATCGACCTGGTGATCCTCACCCCGGCCGCGGCCCAGGCACTGGAGTCAGGCTCCGTGACTCCCGGGGCCCGCCGCCCACTGACGGCGGTGATGCCGCCATGAGGAGCCAGGCACCCGACCAGACGACGGACGCGCTCCACCCGGTCCGGGCGGAACTGCTGCGGGCGGCTCACGCCGACGCGGAAGCGCTCCTGTCCCGCGCGGACCAGGAGGCCGACGCCCTGCTCGACCAAGCCCGCGCAGAGGCCCGTGCGATTCTCCAGGAGGCCCGGCGGCAGGGCGAGGCCGATGGTGAGGGCGCCGCCCGCGACCTGCTCGTCAGGGCCCGGCGGGAGGCCAGGTCCCGCACGCTCGCCGCTCGCCGGGAGGCGTACGAGGAGTTGCGCCGGGGGGCCGCCGAACGGGTGAGGGATCTGCGCCGGACCGGTGGTTACACCTCCATGCGGGAGCGGCTGGAACACCGGGCCCGGCTCCTCCTGGGGCCCGGCGCCGAGGTGGGCGAGCCCGCCGACGGGGGTGTGGTGGCTCGGGCGCCGGGCAGGCGGGCCGACCTCTCGCTGACCGCGCTGGCCGACCGTGCGCTGGACCGTATGGGAGCGGAGGTGCGCAGCCTGTGGGAGCCGTGACGGAAGCCATCGGGACGCATCGATGGCCGCCTGCCCGGCAGCCGGTCTCGCGGATCCTGCGCGTCACCGGACCGCTGGTCGAGATGGAGTACACGAGCGGCGTCGCGATGTACGACCTGGTCTCGATCGGCCCGTCCGGGCTGCCGGGTGAGGTCGTGGCCATCCGCGGTGACGTGGTCACCGTCCAGGCGTACGAGTACACCGGCGGCCTCGCTCCGGGGCAGACGGCGCTGCCCCAGGGCCGTCCGCTGTCGGTCGGGCTCGGTCCGGAGCTGCTCGGCGGGATCTTCGACGGCCTGCTGCGTCCCCTGTCCGATGCCGGTGACTGGCTGCTGCCTGGCGCGCAGCGGGCTGCGGCCGAGGAACACACCTGGTCCTTCTCCCCGCTGGTGACGCGGGGGGAGCAGGTGGCCGAGGGGCTGGCGCTCGGCGAGATTCGCGACGCGGGGCCGGTGCCGGTGAAGGTCCTCGTGCCGCCCGGCAGCGGGGGCATGGTCGAGGAGATCGCCGGCACCGGGGACCAGCCGCGTGACGCGGCGGTGGCCGTGGTGGGCGGCACCGAGGTGACGGTCGGGACCCTGTGGCCGGTGCGCCGGCCACGCCCGGTGCGGGAACGCGTCGACAGCCCCGGGGCCCTGAACACCGGTCAGCGGGTGATCGACCTGCTCTTCCCGGTGGCCCGGGGCAGCACGGTGGCGGTGCCCGGTGGGTTCGGTACTGGCAAGACGGTGCTGCTGCAGCAGATCGCCAAGTGGTGCGATGCGGACGTCATCGTCTACGTCGGCTGCGGGGAACGCGGCAACGAGATGGCCGACGTCATCACGGAACTGTCGGAGCTCCAGGACCCGCGCACGGGCGGACGCCTCGCGGACCGCACGGTGACGATCGCCAACACCTCCAACATGCCGATGATGGCGCGTGAGGCGAGCGTGTACACGGGGGTGACGGTGGCCGAGTACTTCCGGGACATGGGCCTGGATGTGGTGGTCATCGCCGACTCGACCTCCCGGTGGGCCGAGGCGCTGCGCGAGTTCGCCTCCCGCACCGGCGCGCTGCCCGCCGAGGAGGGCTACCCGGCCGGGCTGGCCTCCGCCATCGCGGCCTTCTACGAGCGGGCCGCCGCCGTGACCACCCTCGGCGGTGACCGAGGTTCTGTGACCGTGATCGGCGCGGTGTCGCCGCCCGGCGGGGACATGACCGAACCGGTCACCGCGCACACCGAACGCTTCGTCCGCTGTCTGTGGACCCTCGACCGCGATCTCGCCTACGCCCGCCACTACCCGGCGGTCTCCTGGGCCGGGTCCTTCTCCCGGGACGTACCAGTCCTCGCCGCCGGACACCGGGCTGCCGGCGATCCGGCATGGAGACGCCGCCGCGACCGGGTGGGAGCGGTGCTGGCGGAGGCCGACCGGCTGGCCGACCTGGTGGACCTGGTCGGCAT